>CAIXRL010000690.1 GCA_903921835.1 Candidatus Eiseniibacteriota bacterium
ATGAGCCGCATGTCGCTGCTTATCGGGCGGTTGGATTTCCTGTTGGGGGATTGGCTGCATCTCGTGCATTGACCCGCCTGGCTGATGCGCGCTCGGCTACGCCAGCGGAGCCGCCCGCATCCACGGCGTTGCACGCCGTCTCTGGCGGTCACTCGGATCGCGCCTGCGGATCGAACCTGACGGCCCTTTCCATGATGCCTCAGCCGCCCAGGGCCAGGTAGGTGACTGTGCCGGATCCACCTGCCAACTGCCGGGCGATGCCGAACCGCAGCGCGATCGTGAGCCAGTGTATAGCGGTGCCACGTAGACCTAGCTCCGCCCCGGCGCTCAGTAGCGGATCCAGGGGGTAACCGTCGAGGCAAGGGCCTCCGTCGCACCCGGTCGGCCGGCCGCCCTGGCTGCGCGGGGCCCAGGCATCGCCCGCATCGACAAACGCCAGCGCCCAGGTCCGCTCGAGGAAGAGCGGCGGTACGTTGATCCCCCGTTCCACGAGAAACAGCGGCATCCGCCACTCGATCCCCGCCGACCAAGCGCGGGTGCCGGCACGGACTCCCGAGGGGAAGCCGCGCACCGGCAGGAGCCGGCTGCCGCCAAAGCTGATGAAGTCCAGGTTGAGCGTTCCGTTCGAGACCCCTCCGACACCGGCCCAGGAGGCGCCCCGGCCGTTGCGCACAAGTCCGTTGGCGCGCACCGCCATCACCGCCCTCGACCAGGTGATTCGCGCTACCGCGCGGTAGGCGGCCAGAGCTACGCGGGTCTCGGTGTCGCCGAAATCGGGCGCGGGGTAGAGGGCGCGGCTCCAAAGGCGGTGGAGGTCGACGCGAACCGTGACCCCGTCCTCCGGACTGATGGAGTAGAACCGGAGGCTCGTGTTCGAGTAGGCCAGCGTGCCGCCGATTCCGAAGAGCCGCCCGTTTGGATATCGCAGCGTAACCGGCCTGCCGAGCGAGTCGCCATAGACGCGATCCGGCAGGCGCTGGCGCTGGATGAGCTCGCTGCCGAGCGTGAGTGAGGCGCTGCCGTGCATTCGCCGCCGCCGGAACATCGCGCTGACCGCGAGACGTTGCTCCCGCTCCCGGGCGGTGTGGCGGGAGCTGTCGCTGTAGGAAGTCCGGACCAGGTCCCGAGTTTGCCCACCGCTGACGCCGAGAACCGGGTTGCCGAGGCCCGACCAAGAGTAGCCGGCGGCTCCCTGTCCGCGGCCGCTTTGCGGCTCTGTCACGGCCCAAGCGCTCCAGGCGTGCCGCCCCACCAGGTCCTCTCCGGACGAGCTGAGCCCGTAGTAGTCGCCTGATTCGGTGTCGGCAAAGTACGCGGGCATCCAGTAGTACGGCCGCAGCGATCGCCATGGGCGGTAGGAACGGGACGCGAAGGACAACGGCGGAGATGGACCATGTCGTGGACTCGACGTGTCTGTCCCCGCCGCCGCGGTCGTGGTTGTAGCCGTCGTGGAAGCCGTCGCGGCTGTCGGCGTTGTGGCCGCCAAGGACGAGCCCGGTGTCGTGGCCGCCGCCTTCCGCCACGCCGCCGGGTCAAACGGAATTCGCTCGATTCGCATTCCGTCGGCGTGGTAGGAGGAGAAGACGATCCATCTGCCGTCCGGTGATACATCCGGCTGGAGCGCGCCGCCGAGGAGATTCGTAACCTGCCATAGGGCCGGGCGCATCCTTGCGCCGGCGCCGCTTGCCGGCTGTACAAC
>CAIXRL010000691.1 GCA_903921835.1 Candidatus Eiseniibacteriota bacterium
ATTCCCGCGAGACCGAGGAATCGGACGTCGAATGAATCGGAGACGTTGCCCTTGGTGTTCTTGAGCACGCGCATCTGCATCGTGTCGGAGCCGCGATTTCGAGCGAGCCCGATCAGCACGCGCGCCGCGGCCTCGATGTCGCCCGAATTCTTGAAGTCGGTCGACTCCGGTAGGTCGCCTTCGTCCTTCCCCTGCCGCCGCGCGAGCTGCGAGAAAAGAATTACCGGCACGCCCAATTCAATTGCGGCGTCGGCGAATGAATTCACGGCATCGCCCAGCACCAGGTCGAACCGCTCTTTGCCTGCCGACAGCTTCAGCCGGCCGATGTGGTCGAGCGCGACGACCTTCACACCCTCGTTGCGGACCATGTCGCGCATCGCCTGAATGATTTCCGCCGGAGCGCGGAGGTTCGACTCGATGACGACGTTGCCCGCGTAGGCGTTGAGCCGCGCGACGGAGACCACGAGGCGCTTCCGCTGCCAATCGCTCAGCGGCCTCGTCTCGAGCGTGAGCTGAGAAATCGAGGATTCCCGAGCCAGGGCCCGCCAGGCGATCCATTTGTGGGCGTCCTCGAGGCTGAAGACGCCGAACTTAATCTTGTTCTGCGCGCAGCTGGTGGCGATCGTCGCCAGCACTGAGCTCTTGCCAACGCCGGGGCGCGCGCCGACCACGTAGAGCGTGGGGCGCAATCCGGCGATCACATTGTCGAGCGCGATGATGCCCGTCGGAATCAATCGCGTGCCGCGTCCGGCCTCGACCTCTTCCATTTCGGTAATGCATTCCTCGATCGCGTCGAGCATCGTTTTGCGCGACCGGGCGCCGAGGTTGATCCCGGCGAGCTTACGCGAGGTCGCGGCGATGACCTCGCCGGGGTCGCGCATCGGGTCCATCGCGCTGGCCGCCAGGTCGCCGGCGATGCTGGCGAGCAGCCGGCGCAGCGACATCGCGCGGATCGTCTGCGCGTAGCTGGGCAGCAGAACGCTGGTGACGCCCTCGCCCTCGAGGTCGGCCAGGAAAGCCGGACCCCCCGCGGCCTTCACGCTGGTCGAGGCCTTGAGCTTCGCGCTGAGCAGCACGCCGTCGAGCTGCTGCCCCTCGTCGAGCAGCCCCTGAGCCGCGGCGAGAACGTCCTGGTGAGCCGGCAGGAACAGGCGATCGGGGGTGACGCGGCTCTCCTGCAGAGCCTGCAGCGCGGCACCGGGCCCGTCCGCGAAGGACATGACCATCAACGTGCCCAGGAAGGCGCGCTCGGCGGCGAGGTCGGCGATGGGGTCAGGCACCAGCCACCTCTGCTCGCGGCGGCAACCCGAAGTGCACCCGGTAGGCGGCGAACCTGCGGCGCACATCGGCGAGGTCCTCGGTGCTCGCAGCGGACTTCGCCTTCATGTCCTCGCAGGCATCGACCTCGCGCCTCCACTCTCCGCTTGGGATCGCCCCGTCGGTGACCGCCTGCAGGTCGTAGTAGTCGCGCTGGTCCGGCTGCCAGCGGGTCGGCTTCGAAGGCGCGGTGGACGCGACGGCCAGCTTCGCCGCCTGCAGTAGCGCCGGGAGCTTCTTCGCCGACAGGAAGGCCGTCAGCGGGCACGGCGGTGTGAGCGTGCGCGCCCATTTCGCGTCGGCGAGGAAGAGACCCCAGGCCCGCCGGACGACGTCAGCGCCTGGG
>CAIXRL010000692.1 GCA_903921835.1 Candidatus Eiseniibacteriota bacterium
CGGCGGCTGCGGCGCGCACCGTGGCCCCTGGCCCGCATTATTCATGAACCGCGAGCCGAGAGTGCGAGATGTGCGTCAGCCGCAAGAAGATCGGCCGGCCGGACCCACCTTCGGTGGGTCCGGATGACGCGCAGATCGCACTCGCAGGCCGCGGGCTCATGAATAATCCGGGCTAGGCCCGCGCGACTGGACAGTCCGGCCGTGCGGGGTTCAGGATTCCAAACTTGCATGCCGGTGATTGCGCCGGCCTCGACACCAACACCAACGCACTGGAGAGACGATGAGAAGCTTCATCGGACGTGACATCCTATCGCTGAAGGACTTCGAGCGGGACGACTACACGCGCATCTTCGAGGTGTGCGAAAAGCTCGCGCCGCACGCGCACAACCGCCGCAACACCGACCTCTGCAAGGACAAGACGCTCCTCACGGCGTTCTACCAGCCGAGCACGCGCACGCGCATGTCCACCGAGGCGGCGATGCACCGCCTGGGCGGCCATGTCCTCGGCTTCTCGGACTCCAAGATGACGCGTGCCGGAGACTTCTACCAGGAGTCCATCAAGGACACCGTCCGCATGCTGGAGTACTACGCGGACGTCATCGCAATGCGGCACTTCCAGCTGGGCGCCCCGCATGAGGCGGCCAAGTACTCGTCGGTGCCCATCATCAACTGCGGTGACGGCTGGGGCGAGCACCCCACGCAGGTGCTGACCGACCTGTACACGATCTGGCGCGAGCGCGGCACGCTGGACGGGCTGCGTTGGCTGTGCGTCGGCGACCACCGCATGCGCACCATGCACTCGATCGGCCATGCGGCCACGCAGTTCGACATGGAGCTGGACGTGGTCTACCCGCCGGACATGGCGCCCACGGCCGAGTTCAAGCAGGAGCTGCGCGACCGCAACGTGCGGTACAACGAGTGGAAGAGCACGTCGGAGTGCATCGACAAGGCCGACGTGATCTACATCGAGCCCGTCGTGCAGGCCGACTACACGAAGTCGCGCGTCGACGCCACGGACACCAAGAAGGGCACCACCCCTCCGGAGTACCAGATCACCCGGAAGATGATGCTCGAGCAGGCCAAGCGCGACGCGATCATCCTGCACTCGCTGCCGCGCATGGACGAGCTGCCGGTCGACGTGGACGGCACGCGCCACGCCCGCTACTGGATCGAGGCCTCGAACGGCGTCGTGCTGCGCATGGCGCTCATCGCGCTCGTGCTGGGGCGCGCCGAGTAGTTCACGGCATTCGCAGGCCGATGCGGGGCGGGCCCTCGGGCTCGCCCCGCCGGCGTTGCGGCCGGGAGGTGGCCGCGGCCTGAACGCGGCATTCCGCAGGCGTTCGGGCGCCAATCTGCAACGACTTGCGAGCTTCCACGCGGCCATCCGCTATCTTCGGCGCACAGCCCATCGCGTGCGGCACGGGACTCATGCCGCTGTCACGACCTTGTGGCGAATGGTACCCGGGTTGCAATGGTACCTAAGTTCCATGGCAACCACAGGTCCGGATGCGGGATACTCTTCCGCTCACGATTGTCATCCCTTCCGGAGGATTCCATCCTCCCACGATGGCCGCCAGCGGGGGCAGTTCCCCGCACCCCGGCCGTCACCAACACCGGAGGAGATCCCAGGATGAACGTTTCCGCCCCGACCGCCGCTCTCGATGCGAGAATCGCGGCGCTGGCCGCGCGCGACCTGCCGCTGGCCGTCAAGATCCTCAAAGAGGCCATTCGCATTCCCGCCGACCACGTCTTCGTGCCCAGGGACAAGGGTGGGGATCCGCTGTGCGGACTGAGCAACCACGAAGGCCCGCGGCTGCACTACCTGCGCGCCAGGATCGTCGAGATCAATGCCGTCCGGCACGCCAGCGACGTCGATTTCGACGCGTTCGGGAACCTGGTGTGGACCATCGAGGACCCGACCGATGGCATCGCGCGCGCGAACAAGCGCGTCCTCTACCTGGACGGCCACTGTGACACCGTGCGCGCGCTCAGTGGCGCCTGGCACGAGCGGACGGGCGGGCTCGATCCCTGGAACGGCCTGGTGGACGCCGACAAGCTGGACCGCGAATTCATGCGCCGGGAACTGGGCTACCTGCCGCCGGACGAGGAGTGGGACAACCTCGTCTACGGCCGCGGTTCGGCCGACCAGCTGGGCGGCGTGGTGTCGCAGATCATCGCCTCGCGCATCCTGGTCGAACTGGCCGGCGAGGGCGCGCTGCGCGGCGTCATCGTGCGCGGCTACATCACCGTGGCCGAGGAGGACAACGACGGCGGCGGACCGCTGTTCATCACGCGCAAGGTGCTTCCCGGGGCGTCCGCGGACATGATCCCCGACGTCGTGATCCTCACCGACTCGAGCGGCGATTCCAAGAAGGGCGCGCTCGGCATCCACCGCGGCCAGCGCGGGCGCATGCAGATCGAGGTCAAGGTCACGGGCAGGTCTGCCCACGGCTCCATGCCGGACGAGGGCCTGAACCCGCTCGAATACGGCGCCGAGATCGTGTCCGAGGCCGCGCGCCGGCACGACGCGGGCGAGGGCTTCATCGATCACGACTTCCTGGGTCCCAGCACGCGCACGGCGTCGTGGTCGCACCTCGAAACCCCGAGCGACTGCGCCGTGCCCGATCGCTTCACGTTCCGCTTCGACTGGCGGCTGACCATCGGCGAGATGCCCGCGCAGGCGGTGGCGGATATCGAGGGGCTCGACTCGGTGAAGGCGGCGCGCGATGCGGGGCTCACCGTCGACGTCACCGTGCCGACCTACGTGCAGCCCACGTGGCGCGGCTATGTGCCCGGCAACCCGCAGATCTACATGACCTGGGTGACGCCCCCGGACCACGTCGCCATCACCACGGCGGTCGCGGCGTACCGTGCCGTGGTGAGCCCGAACGTGACGGAGCCATGCGAGCAGGGCGGCTCGCTGCGGCGCGAGCCGCGGGTGGACCGCTGGGTCTTCTCCACCGACGGCGTCGGCTGGCCCGTGCCGGTCAAGGACAACGGCATCCAGGTACCCGCGAGCAAGCAGTGGGTGGTCTCGGGCGAGTTCACGCATCCCGCCATGTTCGGGTTCGGCACCGGCATCGAGCAGAACGCGCACAGGATCGGCGAGGCGCTGGACGCCCGCGAGTTGCAGCACGCGATCGCGTTCATCGTCCGCTACGCCGGTCTCCTGGGCGCGCTGGCCGGCTGACCGTCGCGCCGGCGGCGCGCGCCGCGCTTCCACACGGCCCCGGACCCGCGAAGGTCCGGGGTCGTGCTGGTCCCGCAGGATTCGGGCGTGCGCGGCGCCCTGTCCCCCGGCGGCCACCTCAAAGTCCCCCACCTGTGGCCGGGTCAAACTCCTCCACCCGGTTGGCGGCGGAACGATGGGAAGTTAGGTCTGGGTTGTTCTCCTGGCAACCCGGGTTGCGGCCTCTCTCAGTCGCCAGCTCTTGC
>CAIXRL010000693.1 GCA_903921835.1 Candidatus Eiseniibacteriota bacterium
ATCCGCCAGCGCATCCCCCGCGCACTCCAGCGTCGCCACGCCGGGGGCGAGCGCCGTGGCACCGCGGTTGATCACGCGCGCGCCCAGGCGCAACGCCTCGCCGGGCTCGGGGTTCTCGGGCGCGAGCGAGAGCGCGCCGCGCGGCAGCGCCAGGTCCACGCCCGGCTGGTTGGCGCGCCCGGGCGAGGGATCCGCGGCGCGAAAGTCGAGCGCGTTGCCACCGAGATCAGCGCCATCGGGCACGCGAGCGAGCGACTGGCCCGGCGCCACGTCCACGGCGGGCGCGCCACAGGCGTACTCCGGATACGCGAGCGTGCCCCAGCCCACGACCTCGCGCGCGCCGTCCGGCCACGTCAGCCGCATGCCGTCCGGGCCGTTCTGCAGTTCCAGCGTGACCATCGCGTCGGGCGCGGGCACGACGTGCACGCCGCCGATGACGAAACGCGCCTGCGCGCGGATCGTATCGTGCACCGTCCCGGTCCAGCGTTTCGTCCAGCGCCCGGGTCCGGCGCCGTCGCCGGCTTCGAGCACGACGCCCGTGAGCGCGACGGCATGATCGAGCGGGTTCCACAACTCCACGAACTCCCAGCCGGTGTCGTCACCGGGCGCGTCGTAGTACACCTCGGTGACGATCGGGTGCGCCGGCGGCGCGCAGCCCACGATTGCGCACAGCGCGCGTGCGAGCAGGTCCAGCAGGACGTTGGGCATCGCGCCTTCGCGCGGGGGCGGGCTGCGGGATGGC
This sequence comes from Candidatus Eiseniibacteriota bacterium, assembly GCA_903921835.1. GTDB lineage: Bacteria > Eisenbacteria > RBG-16-71-46 > RBG-16-71-46 > RBG-16-71-46 > CAIXRL01. The sequence continues at coordinate 743 of CAIXRL010000693.1, forward strand.
GCACGAGGGCGCACGCCCGGTGGCGCGGGGCAACGGGCGTGCCGAGTTCGCGAGGCGATCGGAGCGGCGGATCGCCGGCTCAGTGGCGGCGGCAGCGTCGGCGCCCCCCCGGCAAGGGATCGATGCCGTGAGGGCAGCGCGGAGGACGCGCCGGGCCCGGCGAACGCGACGGCGACACGCATCGGGTCGCCGGCCCTCGCGAACGGCAGCGACGGATTGCGCGCGGGCCGGCCCCGCATGCACGCCGACCCCGAGCGGCGGGAGTCCCCAGCAGGACACGAAGAGCAGACCGAATTCTGGTCGCGAGCGATCACCTCAGCCCGTCGGCCATCCCCGCAGTGAGCCCAGGATCCGGTTCGCCTTCACGCCGCCCCGGGACGCCGCCTGGCTCACCTGAGCCAGACGAGTCGTTCCGTGCGATTCCCCCACTCGGTGGCCAGCCGCACGAAGTAGAGCCCGGCGCGGGCGTGCGTGCCGGAGGCAGTGCTCCCGTTCCAGCGAATGGTCTGCGGGCCGGCCGCGAAGGAGCCTTCACTCCCCCACATACGCCGCCCGCCGAGGTCGAGGATCTCCAGCCGGGGACTTCCCGCCTGTGGCAGCGAGAAGCGCAACAGCGTCGGCCCCTGGCCCGGATTGGGCTGCGGACGCGAGAGCGCCAGCATCGCAGGCCCGCCAGGGCCCACGCCCGCGGTGGGATCCACCAGGTAGAACAGGCTGTCGCTCGTCGCACTGCCGGCATTGAGCGCGTGATCGTAGGCCGTCACGCGCACGAGGGCGCTGTCGCTCGCCTGCGCCGGCAGCGTCCAGGTGAAGGAACCCGAGTTCGCCAGCCCATGCGCCACCGGCAGCCACGGCCCGCCCGCACCGGTCAACGAGCATTCCACGGTCACCGAGTCCACGCCCGCTTTGTCGCTCGCAGTCCACGTCACCGTCTGGGCGCTGCCCTGGTTCCACCGCTCGCCACCCACGGGCGCGGTCAGCAGCACCGTGGGCGCCTGGACGTCCGCGAACGACGCCGTCACGCCCCTGGCACCCGTGATCGTCAGCGTGATCGGGTTGGCGGCGCCGCTGGTGTCGCCGCTCCAGGAGCTGAAGGCCCAGCCCGCCGAGGGCGTCGCGGTGAGCTGGACCGCCGAGCCATAGGCGTACGCCGGCTGGTCGGGGTTCCTGCCCACCGCGCCAGCGCCCACGATGTTCACCGTCAACGCGTAGCTGTCGGTCGAGAACGCGGCGCTGATCGTGTGTCCTGCGGTCACGTTCGTGAACGTATAGCTCGTGTCCGGCGTCACCGGACTGCTGTCCACGGTCAGCGACGACGCGAAAGCTGGCGTTTGTTGTGAACTATGATGCCGCGTGGCTGACGGTCATGGGGCAAAATGTGACAGCTGTCAGTAGCGGGAGCCGGCCAGCGGAGTTCAAGGTATCAGTGGCTCCGAGTCCCTGTTATGGGGAGTTGAATTGCGAGTGGAGTATTCCTACGGCGGGTGAGGCCGCACTCGTGGTCTATGATGTCGTGGGCCGAAAGGTGAAGACGGTTCAACGTGGTTGGGTGGCGGCGGGGCCGAGAAGATCCACCTGGACTGGAAGCGATGAGTCCGGACGCCGAGTGGCCAGCGGCATCTACTTCGTGCGACTGACGTATGGTGGGCATTCTCGCGTGGCACGAGTCGTCCTGCTCGGAGGGCAATAGAATGATGCACAAACTTGGTGTGGGGCTGGCGACGGTCTTGGTGATCCTCGGGACCTGGTTCGCGACGGCGTGTGGCGGTGAGTTGGTCGCACGGGCCAAGGTTACCGTCACTGGGGCTGAAGGCGTCGAACTCGTGAACGCCAAGGGTGAAATGTGTCCATGCTCCGGAAGCGGGTGCGCAGAGATCGCGGGGTGCGCCGGTGGGCCGGCACTGGTGATCTCACGCCAGGGCGATGATGCAGCGTCATTGCCCAGGGTAGAGTGGGTAGCAATGATGAAGCGGGCCGATACGCTGTACATACGAACGATTGGCACCGATCGGGAAATCACCGTAGATGTCGGAGTGCATGACGGCACAAGTGCTTGCGAGGAGACGGCCGATGTTGAACAGGGAAGGAAGGGGGTGGCCTATTGGTGGAGTGTGAAGGTGGTGCGCCGGAGCTCCGCTGGGGAATGCAACGTGGTTCTTCGTCAGCTTGATCGTGCGCCGAAGTGTGCGAAGCACCTACGGCGAGTGTGGACGACCGCCAGTGGCGAGGTCGTCACTCGGCGTCGAGGCTGGGCAGGGGGGGGTACGTGTGCTGCGGGGCATTGCGTCATGAGAGGCGTGACCTAGCCCGGAGTATTCATGAACCGCGAGCCGAGAGTGCGAGATGTGCGTCAGCCGCAA
>CAIXRL010000694.1 GCA_903921835.1 Candidatus Eiseniibacteriota bacterium
CGCGGCGAGGCAGGGCGCCACGGCCGCGGCCGCGCAGCTCGCGGGCGCGCGCAGCCGCGCGGGCGAGCTCGTGCTGCTCGCGCCGCAGGACGGCGTCGTGCTCCTGCGCAACTTCGAGCCCGGCGAACTGGCGGCTCCCAACGTGGCGCTGTACACGCTGGGCGACCCCGAGCGCCTGTGGCTGCGCGTGTACGTGGCCGCGCCCCTGCTCGCGCAGGTGCGGCTCGGCGCGGCCGTCGAGGTGACGCCGATCGGCGCGCGACGGCCGTTTCATGGCCGCGTCACGCGCATCGCCACGCGGGCCGAGTTCACGCCGCGCGCGGCGCTCACCGAGGAGGAGCAGGCAAACCTCGTCTTCGGCGTGAAGGTGGCGCTCGATCCGAGCCGCGGCGCGCTCAAGGCCGGACTGCCGGCCGAGGCGAGGATCGCACGCACGCCATGACGGCGACGCCCGTCGTCGACGTGCGCGGCCTGAGCAAGCGCTTCGGCGCGCTCCTCGCCGTGGACGACGTCAGCTTCACGATTCTGCGGGGCGAGGTGTTCGGACTGCTCGGGCCCAACGGCTCCGGCAAGACCACCGCGATCCGCATGCTCTGCGGCCTCATGACGCCGAGCGCGGGCAGCGCCAGCGTCGCCGGCGCCGACGTCGCGCGCGAGCCCGACGCGGTCAAGGCGCGCATCGGCTACATGTCGCAGGCGTTCGGGCTCTACCGCGACCTCACCGTGAACGAGAACCTCGCGTTCTACGGCGGCGTCTACGAGCTGGGCGCGCGCCGCCCCGAGCGCGCCGCGTGGGCCAGGCAGGCGATGCGGCTCACCGAGTTCGGCGACCGGCTCGCGGGCGTGCTCTCGGGCGGGCAGCGACAGCGGCTTGCGCTCGCGTGCGCCATGATCCACGCGCCGCGCGTCGTGTTCCTGGACGAGCCCACCGCGGGCGTGGACCCCGCGGCCCGGCGGCTGTTCTGGACGATCCTGCGCGAGCGCGCCGCCGAGGGCGTGACCATGATCGTCACCACGCACTACATGGACGAGGCCGAGCGCTTCGACCGCCTGGTGTTCCTCTCTCGCGGTCGCGTGAAGGCCCAGGGCACTCCCGCGGAGGTGAAGCGCCAGTTCGGCGAGGGCATGTCGCTGGAGGACATCTTCGTCTCGCTGCAGGAGCACGAGGCGTGAACCTCAACCGGCTCGGCGCGATGGTGCACAAGGAGTTCCTGCAGATGCGGCGGGACCCCGCGACGCTGCGCATCATCCTGGTCGTCCCGGTCATGCAGTTGCTGCTGTTCGGCTACGCGATCCGCACGGACGTCCGCAACCTCGCCACGGTCGTGCTGGACCAGAGCCGGACGCAGGAGAGCCGCGAGTTCGTCCAGCGGCTGACGGCCACGGGCAACTTCGTCGTGAGCGGCCGCGCGGCGTCGTACGCGGACGCGATCCTGGCCATCGATCGCGGGCGGGCGCGCGCTGCGGTGATCCTGCCGCCGGAGTACGCGCGCGACCTCAAGCGCGGCCGGCCCGCGGCGGTGCAGGTGCTGGTGGACGCCAGCGACCCGACCGCGTCGGAGAGCGCCATCGGCGCCGCGCAGCTCGTCGGCCAGGCGCTCAACGTGGAGATCGTCGAGCGGCGCGCGGGCGCGCTCATGGCGCGGCCGCCGGTGGACGTGCGCGTGCGCCCGCTCTACAACCCCGCGCTCAAGAGCAGCGTGTTCGTCGTGCCCGGCATCATCGGCATGATCCTGAGCAACATCCTGATCATGCTCACCGCCATGTCGCTCGTACGCGAGCGCGAGACCGGAACGCTCGAGCAGCTCATCGTCACGCCGCTCGCCCGCAGCGAGATCATGGTCGGCAAGATCGTGCCGTGGGTGTTCATCGGCTACATCCAGATGACCACCGTGCTGCTGCTCGGCCACTTCGTCTTTCACGTCCCGGTGCGCGGTCCGATGCTCGACCTCTACGCCGCGTCGTTCCTGTTCATCACCGCCAACCTCGGCATGGGGCTCTTCATCTCGACGCTCGGCCGGACCCAGCAGTCCGTCGTCCAGAGCGCCGTCTTCATCATGCTGCCCAACGTGCTGCTCTCCGGCTTCATGTTCCCGCGCGAGGCCATGCCCGCCGCCGCGCGGTTCGCCGGGGCGCTCCTGCCGCTGACCTACTACCTCGAGCTCATCCGCGGCATCGTGCTCAAGGGTGTGGGCCTGCGGGAGTTGTGGCCGCAGGCGCTTGCGCTGGCCGTGTTCGCCGTCGGCTTCTTCTCCTTCGCCACGCAACGCTTCCACAAAACGCTGGAATGAACGCGGGAGTCTTCCTGGCCGGGGGCCGCGGCGGCGCGGCTGCGCGGCGCCCGCGCGCACGGGCAGGCGTCCCGCGTTCGCGGTGTGGCAACGCGCCCGCGCTGCGGTAGTCTTCGCTGCGCCCACCTTCCGGAGACTCGCGCCGCATGTCCTTGCACGCCGCACCCAGCCCCCCCACGATCGTCCGCCTCGGGCCGAAGGACTTCCCCGAGACGGTCGCGTTGCTCGACGCGGACCCCGTGCTGAACGTCTACCTGTGCGCGCTCGCCCTGCGCGATGCGCTCGCGCGGCCCCGCGACGAGTGGTGGGGCTCGCGACGCGCGGGCCGGCTCACGGCGTTGCTGTACCTCGGGGGGCTGTCCGGGGCGGTGCTGCCGGCCGGCGACGACCCCGAGGGGCTGCGCGCGCTCGGAGCGATCGCCGCGAGGCGTGACGCGTTGCCGCCGCGCTTCCAGGTGATCGGACCGCGCGACGCCGTCGCCGCGGCGCGCGAGCGGTTTCCCGGCCCGGACTCCTCGCTGCGGCTCGAGCGGGAACAGCTGTACATGTCGCTCGCTCCTGGAGCGCTGACGCCGTTCGAGCGGCTGCCCGGGCTGCGGCCCGCACGCCGCGAGGACCTCGAACTCGTCTTCGAGACGGGAGCCGCGCTGCGCGCCGAGGAGTTGCTCGAGGATCCGCGCGACACGGAGCCCGAGGCGTTCCGCCGGCGCTGCGAGGAGGACTGTCGCGACGGGCACACACAGGTCTGGCGCGACGAGCGCGGGCTGGTGTTCCGCGCCAGCGTGAGCGCGCGCACCGCCGACGCCGCGCAGATCTCGGGCGTCTACACGCCGCCGGAGTTCCGCAACCGCGGCATCGCGACGCGCGCGCTCGCGGAGATGTGCATGCGATTGCTCGAGCGCTCCGGCGAATGCTGCCTGTTCGTGAACGCGGTCAATGCGCCCGCGATCGCGGTCTACCGCCGTCTCGGATTCGTCGAGCGCTCGCCGTGGGCATCGGCGTTCTACGTGCCGGCGCCGGCAAGTTCGCGGGGCGAACCCTCGGGTTCGCCGTCTCCCCACTAGCCCGGAGTATTCATGAGCCCGCGGCCTGCGAGCGCGATCTGCGCGTCATCCGCTGCGAAGCTCGACCGGCCGCTGTCCTCATCGTGTCTGCAACACGGCTGCGGCGCGGCCGGCCGATCTTCTTGCGTCTGACGCACATCTCGCACTCTCGGCTC
>CAIXRL010000695.1 GCA_903921835.1 Candidatus Eiseniibacteriota bacterium
AGACGGCGAGCGCGTGTTCGGCTACCGCGCGCTGCGCATCGGGCGCGGCGACGCCACGCCGCTGGCGGGTTACGACGAGAACGCGTACATGCCCGAGGCACGCTGTGGGCGCCGCACGCTCGCGGACGTCGCCGCGGAGTTCGCCGCGGTGCGGCTTGCGACGCTGGCGCTCTTTCGCAGCTTCGACGAGCAGGCGCTGGCGCGACGCGGGACCGCGAACGGCCAGCCGGTGAGCGCACGGGCCCTGGCGGCGATCATCGCGGGTCACGAGCTGCACCACGTGAAGCTGCTGCGCGAGCGGTACGGGCTGGGTGGGTAGCGGCGAGCCTGGCGCCGACGCTTCCGCGTCGATAGCGTTGGTGACCGCAGTAGCCGCCCAGCGCAACTCCGAAGCTCCGGAATCGAAAGCGTGCGAAGGCGGTGCGTCCGAGGAGCGAGCGAAGCCAGGGATGGCGTGAGCCGCGACTGGATGCAGTGAGGCGAGGCAGGATGCCGAGCCGAGCGTGCCGGCTTCGCACGCTATCGATGCAGGAGCGTCGGCGCCCAGCGCTTCGTCACTCAAGCGCGTCAGCGAAGCGGCGCGCCGGAGTGTTCCCCGACGCGCCGCTGCGCAGTTCGGCCCTACTCCCCGTAGAACTTCTCGCCCGCGGGCGCCTTTGGGCCGTGCTCGCGCGCGGGCAGCTTCGTGTCGGGGCCGTAGGGCGAGGCCGACGGGGCGCCCCAGCTGGTCGCGAAGATCAGGTCGGCCTGCTTCGCCATCACGGGATCGTGCACCGTGAGCCCGAGGTTGCGCGTGTTGAGGAAGTAGCTGGGCTCCCAGTTGCTGGTGCCGACCCACAGCCACTCGCTGTCCACCACCATGTACTTGCAGTGCTCGACGCGCGCGAACGGAACGAAGCCCTCGCTCCACTCCGGCACGTGCGAGATGCGCACCTCGACCCCCCGGGCGGCCAGCTCGTGCAGCGCCGGTTCGTTCGCGCCTCCGAGCAGCCAGTCCGAGACCATGAGGCGCACCTTCACGCCGCGCGCGGCGGCGCCGGTCAGCGCGTGCTGGAGCGTGGAGTCGACGCCGCTTCCCCGCAGGCGCGTGCCGTACTGCAGCACCTGCACCGAGACGTCGTGCTTCGCGGCGTCGATGCGCTCCACGATGAGGTCGCGGTCCCACGGAATGCCGGCGGGAGTGGTCGCGCGCGGGCACGCGCCGAGCCAGACGTCCACGTCGCGCCCCGGCGCCTGCGTCACGCGCTGCGGCCATGCGGCGCCGTTGGGGCGGCCGACCGCGAACGGCTTCGTGGTGTCCGCGGCGGCCCAGTCGCTGTTGAAGATGGATTCGATGGCGCCGGCGATCGCTTCGTGCCGGACGCGCATGCCGAGCTCGTGGATCTGCGTGAGCGATCTCCAGTCCAGGTTCTGGCTGCCGATCCACGCGTCGTATCCGTCCACGATCATGAACTTGGCGTGCTGCACGCCGCCGGTGAGGCGCTTGTAGTCGATGGGGCGCATCTCGACGTACGGCAGGTGCGAGAGCGACTCGGCGGGCTGCGGGTAGGTCTTGAGGAAGCCGGCGTCGAGCAGCAACCGCACGTGCACGCCGCGCGCGGCGGCGCGGCCGATCTCGTCCACGACCGGCTGCAGCGACTGCCCGGGGTGGTGCGAGAAGTAGAACTCCTCGATGTCGAGCATGCCCTTCGCGCCGCGGATCATGTCCAGCCACTCGTCGCGCGCCTCGGGCAGGGCGCGATTGCCGAGCTTCGTCTCGAGCGGACGGGACTCGCCCAGCTCGAGAGCCGGCGGGGGCGCGACGGGTTTCGCGGCGAGCGCGCATGGCGGCGCCATCATGAGGAGAGCGAGCAGCAGGTGCGAGCGACGCATGAGTACCTCGGGGGTCGATGGGGTGCGAGGGTCGGGACCGCCGGACATCCTACTCCGGCGTTCCCCGGGGCGCCCGTCCCCGCCGGGCCCGGCGCGGGCCGCACGCCCGGGGCGCGCGAGCGCGACTGCCGCGGTGGAGCGCGCGACCGCCGCTGGCAGTTCATGAATGGTCCGGGCTACGCTGCCACGAACTGGCGCCGCCTCTGGAGATCACCGCATGCCGCAGTTCGTGGATCACGTCCTCGTCTTCCTCGCCGTCGCGGGGCTCGCGCTGCGCGCGTGGTTCGGCATGCGGACGCTGCGCTCGCTGGCTCCCGAGCGCCTGGCCGCGATGCGGCCCCGGCTGTGGGCGCGTGCGATCGCGACGCAGTGGGCGCTGGTGCTTGCCGTGGCTGCGTGGTGGTCCTTCCAGCGCCGGGCGTGGGACGGACTCGGGCTGGCGGCGGGCTCGGTCTGGGGCTTCGGCGGGGTCATGCTGGGTCTCGCGGTGATGGGGATCGCGCTCGTGGCGCAGCGCCGCGCGATCGCCACCAGCGCGGACGTGCGTGCGCGGCTCAGGACCCGTCTCGCGAACGTCGCCGCGATCCTGCCGGGCCGGCGCGAGGAGTGGCCGGGCTTCGTCTCGCTCGCGGTCACGGCGGGCATCTGCGAGGAGCTGCTCTTTCGCGGCTTCGTGACGTGGTGGCTGCTCTGCTATGTGCCGGTGTTCTGGGTGGCCATCACCGCGCAGGGCGTCCTGTTCGGTCTCGCGCACGCCTACCAGGGCCCGCGCGGCATGTTCATGGCGGGCGCCATCGGGCTGTTCCTGGGCGGCATCGTCTGGGTCACGGGCTCGCTGTGGGCGGCGATGATCCTGCACGCGCTGATGGACCTGCACGCGGGCGACACGGCGCTCAACGTGTACGAGGCGGACGCGGCGGCGTCCTCCGCGCCGGCGTGAGCCCCGACGCGGGGAGCGCGCCGGCGCTCGCGCTTCCGGTGCCGCGCGCGTTGCTGCGCCTCGCGCTGCCGATCCTCGCCTCGCAGGGGCTGCGGCTCGCGTTCCAGTGGGTGGACGCTTTGTGGGTGCGCGGCCTGGGGACGCGCGCCACCGCGGCGATCACCACCTCCATCTTCGTGATGTGGTGCGTGCTGGCGCTGAACGACGTGTTTGGCATGGGCATCAGCGCATACGTGAGCCAGCTGATCGGCGCCGGCGAGCGCGCGCGCGCCGGCGTGGCGGCGTGGAAGGGCCTGCGAGCCTCGGCGCTGCTCGGGTTGGCGGGCACCGCGCTCGGGTTGTTCGGCGCGCGGGCGATCTTCCGCGTCATGGATCCGGGCGGGCACGTGGTGGCGGAGGGCACGGCCTACCTGAGCGTGGTGCTGCTCGCGGCGCCACTGCTGATGATGTCGGAATCCTGCGTCGGCGTGATGCGCGCGGCGGGGGACACGCGCACTCCCATGCTGGTCGAGCTGGGCGCGATCGCGCTCAACGCGCTGCTCGCGCCGCTGCTCATCTACGGGCCCGGGCCGTTCCCGCGACTCGGCGTCGCGGGCGCGGCGTGGGCGACGGTCGCGGCGCAGGTCGTCATGGTGACCTGCTACGCCGTGCTGGCGTGGCGCCGGCATCCGTCGTTCCCGCTCGCGCGCCACGCGCCGGGGCCGCCCGTGCGCATCCTCGGCATGGCGCGCGTGGGCGCGCCCGCGGCGCTCATCGGCATGTTGTTCTCGGTGGTCTACGTCGCGTTCGTGCGCTCGGCGTCCGCGTGGGGCGCGCCCGCCGAGGCGATCGTCGGGATCGGGAACCGGCTCGAGGCGATTCAGTTCGTGGTCGCGGTCGCGATCGGCCTTGGCGCCGCGAGCATGGTCGGGCAGAGCCTGGGCGCGGGCCGCCAGGATCGCGCCGACGAGGTCGTGCGCACGAGCCAGCGCTGGGCGCTGGCGGTTTCGCTCGTGCTCATGCTCGTGTTCCTCGCGGCGCCGCGCGCGCTGGTCGGCTGGTTCTCGAACGACCCGGCCGTGTGGGCGATCGGCGTGCCGTACCTGCGCGTGCTGGCGCTCACGCTGCCGTTCACCGCGCTCGAGGTCTCGACCGCGCAGGCCGTCATGGGCTCGGGGCACACGGCGGTGCTGTCGTGGATCTTCACGCTGGTCTCGCTGGTCCGCATCCCGCTCGCGTTCCTGGTGCCGGCGTGGACCCACTCGGGCGTCATGGGGATCGTGTGGCTGATCACGATCTCGTGCATGGTGCGCACGCTGGCCATCCTCGCGTGGGCCCGCCGGGGAACGTGGAAGCGCGGGCTGTCGCACGAGCTACGGGGACACCCGCCGGGCTCGCCCGGGACCCCGGGTGGGGCGTGCTAAGCTGCGCCCCCCTTGGAAGCAGCCCGACCACCCGCAGGAATCCCACATGCACTATCGCCACGTCATCGTCGGGGGAGGCACCGCCGCGGCCGCGGCCATCGAGGGCATCCGCGCCCACGACGCCGACGGCAGCATTCTCCTGGTCTCGCGCGAGAACCACCTGCCGTACCGCCGCTCGCCGCTCTCCAGGGAAGCGTGGCGCGAGGGATTCCAGCTGGAGCAGCTCTCGATTCATCCGGCCGAATACTACGATTCGCGCCAGGTCGAGGTGCGCCTGCGCCGCGAGATCGTCGAGATGGATGCGGAGCACCGCGTGCTTTGGGACGAGCGCGGTGGGAGCGTCGGGTTCGATCACGCGCTGATCGCCACCGGCTGCCGTCCCAAGCGGCTGCGGGCCGTCGGCGCCGAGATCTCGGGCGTGCGCTACTACCGCGACCTCGAGGATTTCCTCGACCTGGAGCAGCGCCTCGAGCGCATCCAGCACGTCACGATCGTGGGCGGGAACTTCACCGCGCTCGAGCTGGCGTCGTCGCTGCACGCGCGCGGGAAGGAAGTGACGTTCATCTTCCCCGAGGAGTACCCGCTGCACCGCATGCTGCCGCGCGACCTGGGCGAAGGCGTGGTGGACTACCTGCGCCGGCTCGAGATCGAGACGATCTCGGGGGACACGATCGTCCAGGTGAACGAGGCGGGCGAGTACCTGCACGCGAAGACGCACAACGGCGAGGACCTCACCACGCAGCTGATCCTCGTGGACCAGGGCGGCGAGGCCCTGGTCGAGCTGGCCGACGCGGCGGGGCTCGACACCGACGACGGCATCGTCGTGGACGAGTACGGCCGCTGCTCGCGGCCAGGCATCTGGGCGGCGGGTGACGTGGCGGAGTTCCCGTACCTGGCGCTCGGGCAGCTCATGCGCGTCGAGGGCGCGGATCACGCCGAGCACCACGGCTACGCCGTGGGCGCGAACATGGCGGGTGCGGGCACGCCGTACGCGCACATGCCGCTCAAGTGGTTCACGCTCGGCGAGTTGCGCTTCGAGGGTGTCGGGGAGCTGAGCTCGCGCACCGATCACCAGGATGTCTGGCTCGAGCCGGGGCAGGAGGGCGTCATCTTCTACCTGCGCGACGACGTCGTGCGCGGCGTGCTGATGTGCAACCAGCCCGGCCGGATCGAGTGGGCGCGCGACCTCATCCGCGAGGCGCGCCCGATGTCGTCGGCGGATCGCGTCGCGCTGCTGGTGCCGCAGGGCTGAGCCGCGCCCGCCGGCCGCCTACCGCGCCCGCGGGACGCCGCCCGCCCCAAACGATCGCGCCCCGGAGCCGAAGCCCCGGGGCGCAATGCGTTTGCGGTGCTGCGGTGCGTCTAGAAGCGGCGCGTCGCGAACACCTGGACCATGTTCGCCGTGTAGCTCAGCTTGTTGTTGCCGAGGAAGAACCCGGCCGCGCTCGTGGGCACGGCCAGCGACGGGTTGACGTTCACGTACGGGATCGACTGCGCGAGCCAGTCGTTCACGTCGTACTGCACGTAGTCGTACCGGCAGCCGAACTCGAGTCCGGCCGTGTAGTACCAGTGCGCCTCCACCGACACGTCGTGGGTGCGATAGAACCCGGGCGGCAGGTCGAGGGCCTTCACGGGATCGGCCGGCTGTGAGAGCGCATTGACCTGCAGGTCGCGGGTGAACGTGTACTGCGTGGCGAGCTGCACCTTCTTCGGCTGCGCCCACCAGGACGCGTGCGCGAAGGCATACACGTTCTTGTCGTCCACGTTGCTCGTCCACGGCAGGCCCTTAGTCACGTCGGTGTAGAACGTGCCCTCGCCGCCGGCCTGCGTGCTCTTCATCTGGCCGTAGCCGAATCCGCCGCTGAGGTCGACGATGCTGCTGGGATGCACTCCCGCTTCGCCGAACACCTGCGTGTTCTGGACGGACTGCAGGCCAATGAGACTGTTCTTGTAGTTGTCCTTGTTCCACCAGCCGCTGAAGGTGAGGTCCAGCTTTTCGCTGGGCGACCACGTGGCGGCGCCGTTGAACACGGACTGATTGCGGTCCGCGATGTCGAACCGCCTCAGGAAGGCTCTCTCGGCGAGAGCTCCCGAGCCGTCGTCGTACGTGGTGACGTCGAAGCTGTCCATCTTGCGCTGGCCGTACTTGTAATTGGCCGTCACGTTGAGATTGTCCAGCGGCCGAGCGCGCACGCCGCCACCGAACACGTTCTCACCGTCCCGTGGGACCTCGCGCGGCTCCGGGTGCACGCGGGTGCGCCGCTCCACGAGCAGCGAGACGTCCACGTACCGGTTGATCGAGTAGTCGGCGTCGAGGCCGTACACGTCGTTCCGGCGGCTCCAGGCTTCGCTCTCCGGGGCGGGACTCTTCACCGACGGAAGCGTGATGCTCTGGTCCGCGGGGGAGTAGCCGGTGAGGAACGAAAGCGATGGGGTCTGGTCGTCGAGCTTCTCCTCGCGGATCCTCAACGTGCCGTAGAGCTTGGGCAGCGGCCTGCCGACGAGCCGGTAGTCCTGGACGACCGTCATCACCTTGCCGTTCAGGCTCTGCGCCGGCAGGGCTGCGAGGTCATTGGCGTGCAGCCCTCCCGCCAGCGTGAGCGCGGAGTTGGACGTCAGCGGGATGAACGCCTGGTCCTGCGTCGTCTGGCTGACACCCAGGGTCACCGTGAACGTGCTCGAGTACGGCAACTGCACCGAGAACGCCCCTGTACCACGGACGACCCGGTTGTCCGGCGCCATTGCCATTTGACCCGTGGCACCCGTCGTCTTGCCCCCGCTCGCCCAGCTCGAGTCGTGCGCGACGATCGGGTTGTCCCAGATCAGGGTCGGGATCCGGTTGTGGAAGTCGGAAATACCGATCGACGCCATCACCTTGGCGGGTCCGTGCGTGTAGTTCCCCGTGGCGTCCACGTCCACGGTGCGCTGGCTGATCGGCACCGGGAGCTCGATGTCGGGATTCATCGAGAAGGTGGTGCCGTAGGCCGCGGAGCCCTCCCGCTGGCGTTCCGTTCCCCTGACCTCGAACTGCCAGTCCTTGATGGGCCGCAGGCGCAGGCGGAGCTTGGAGACGTCCGTCTGGACGCCGAGCGGCACGACCGGAGAGGACGCGTAGAGGTTCGCCATGTTCCTGTTGAACGCGGTGGAGTCCTTGAGGACACCGCCGGGGGCGAGCCAGTTCCTGTTCACCTGCTGCACCGCGTCGGGGAGCCGGAACACCCCGGCCGCGGTCTGCACCCACGGGGAGCGCGTGACGAAACTGAGGTTGTGCGGCGTCTCGTTGTACTGCGCGTCGAGCCGCCACGTCACGCCCCTGGCCAGGTACAAGCCGTTGCCCTGGTTGTGGGTCAGCGCGTCGTTGCCCCAGAGCGCTCCCGCGTACGGTCCGTCGAACTCACGAAGCACGTAGTCGGCGAGGTACCCGCCGCGCGACAGGTCCCGATACTCCTGGTACTTCGCTTCCGGATGGGTCTGTGACCACCACTGGCCGCCGAACGTCGCGGCACCATCGGACTGCGCCAGCACCTGACCCGCGACAAGAAGCGATGCCGCGAGCACAACCATCGAAATGATTCGCGCTCTCATGGCTTCCTCCTATCGCAGGAAAGTCTTGCCCGACGGGCTGTTGGAACCGTGGATCTGGGAATGGCAGTTGGAGCAGGAGCGGTTCACGACCTGCAGGGCGCTCGTTCCGAGCCTGGGGGCGTCGTACAGATTGCCCGGATGACCCGAGGGCGTGTGGCAGCGCTGGCAGAGGAACGGGCGGCGCGCCACCAGCATCTTGTCGTTGCTCGAGCTGTGCGCCTCGTGGCAGGTCAGGCAGTTCTCGCGAACCGGCGCATGCTCCCAGAGGAATGGGCCGCGCTTGTCGGCGTGGCAGCTCAGGCACAGGTCGTTGGTCGTCAGCGCGCGGATCTGCTTCGGGCCGGCGCTGCCGTGCGGGTTGTGGCAGTCGTTGCAGCCCATGCCGTTCGTGCCGATCGGCATGTGCGAGGACTTGCCCATCGCCAGGTGGTTGCTCTTGTGGCAGCCCAGGCACAGGGCCGTCGTGGTCTCGGCCTTGAGCAGCTTGGCGTGCGCGCCGTCCTTGCTGTTGTGGATGCTGTGGCAGCCGACGCAGGCGAGATCCTTGCGTGCGTGCGCGCTGTGCTGCCAGTAGAACTGCTCGCCGCCCTTGTGGCAGCCGAGGCAGATCTCGTTGGCCTTCGCGGCAGCCTGCTTGTCCGGGCGCTGGATCGTCGCGAATCCGGGGTCCTTCGTGTCGCCGCCCGCCGCGACGTGGGCCGAGCCGGCACCGTGACAGGTCTCGCAACCCATCTTTTCGGGCAGCGCTGCCCCGTCACTCTGCGCACGACCGTGCGAAGTCGTGAGGTACTGCGAGTACTCCTTCTGGTGACAATCCTTGCAAGCCTCGGAGCCGGCCATCGTGGGGTCGGCCATGACCTGCGAAGCTGCCACCATCAGGAGCGACGTACCGAGCAACACGGCACTCAGCATCAAGCCTCGTCGCATCGCTGCCCTCCTTCCCGGGAGGTTGTGGGATTCGCCACGCTGGCGCGCAGCGGTCCCGGTCCATGAATCCACCGTCAGCTGCGTAGAACTACGGATGGACACGAGCAAGCTACGGCTCTCTCGCGGCCGCACGCGATGGTCCAATGGTACCATGACGTAATGTCCGGCTTGTGCGCGCGAGAACGCTGGCGCAGAGGCTGGAAGACCGAGCGGGAGTTGCGCCGGTGAAATGAATGCCAGCAAATGAACGGAAAGGCGAGGGGAGGGGCGCAGGCGAAGGCTTCACAATAGATTGCGCGGCGGACGCCAATGGCGCCCGCCGCGCGGGACAGCGCAATCGCCCATGTGAAGTGGATCAGCGAACGAAACCGGGCCTCGGCGTGAACAACAGCGGGTGCCGAGCGATGAACAGACCCGCCTGCAGCCGGTCCGCGAGGCCGAGACGTTCGAGCAGGCGCGTCACGTGCTTCTTCACCGTGGGCTCGCTGACACCCATGAAGCCGGCGATCTCCTTGTTCGAACGACCCTCGGCGAGAAACTGCGCGACATCGAGCAGGCGCGGCGAGAGTGGCCCTTCGCCGGCCGGGTCCAGGAAGCCGGTCAGCGCGACCAGCGTGCCCGGTTCGTACGCCGAACGTCCAGAGGCGACCGCGCGGATCGTGGTGAACAGCGCCTTCGGGTCGGCGCTGCGACGCACGGTGCCAGCCGCTCCCTGGGCCGCCGCGACCTGCAGGCAGTCGTGCCCGCCACCGCAGAATCCGCCGCGCACGGGCACGTCACGCGCGTGTGCGCTGGCGGGCGGGTTGAGGATGAGGCAGTCGCTCCAGCCGCGTTCGGACATCGCGACGACCGGAAGGTCCGGAAGCGCCCCGAGGACTTCGGGCAGCGCCGGCTCACCGACGGGGCTCGGCAGTGTGAGCGTGAGGACCAACACGTCGGGTTGCAGGCGACGGCAGCACTCGATGGCTTCCTGCGTGTTGCCGGCTTCACCGACCACGAGGAAATCCTGCTCGGAGCGGATCAGCGAGGCGATGGCGGCGCGATCGATCGCGGCCCCGTCGGCAACGACGACGTAAATGGCGGAGGAATCCGCCGGCGAATGTGCTTCAGGAGCTTGCGGCGCAACGGCGCGCCGGGCAGCCGGACGTATGCGTGACGTGATCGTTCCCACTCTATCCTCCCAGGGCCGGCCCCCCGATCTGTCTTGCGGAGGATCTTCCCGTTCTCATTGTATACAAGCGCGGCCCAACACTCTGACAGGAGCATGAAACAATGGCCGGGGCTTGGCAAGTCCTGATGGTCCGGAAGTCGCCATGCCCGCGTCCTTGGAGCCCGGACGATTCATGAACCGCGAGCGGGCGGCGCCGGGCTCAGGAGACGTCGCGGCGGTCCTGCGGGTCGAGCGCGTCGCGCAGCCCGTCCCCGAGGAAGTTGAAGGCCAGCAGCGTCATGGAAAGGGCCAGGCCGGGGAAGATCACCAACCAGGGGAAAATGGCGAGCACGCGCGAGCCGTCCGCGACCAGCGTGCCCCACGACGACGCGGGCGGCTGGACACCCAGCCCGAGGAACGACAGGAACGCCTCCTGGAGGATCACCGCGGGCACCGTGAGCGTGGTGTAGACGATCACGGGTCCCAGCGTGTTGGGCACGAGGTGGCGGAGGATGATGGCGCCGTCGCTGGCGCCGAGCGCGCGCGCGGCCTCGACGAATGTCTGCCGCTTGAGCGAGAGCACCTGCCCGCGGACGATGCGCGCCATGGTCAGCCACTGCACCAGCCCGAGCGCGACGAACAGCAGCACGATGCTGTGCCCGAAGAGGACCAGCAGCAGGATGACGAGGAAGATGTAGGGCAGCGAGTACAGCACGTCCACGACGCGCATCATCGCCTCGTCCACGGCGCCGCCGGCGTAGCCCGCGATCGCGCCCCACGTGACGCCGACGAGCAGGCTCACCGCGGTGCCCACGAGCCCGACGAGCATCGAGATGCGACCGCCCCAGAGCACGCGCGCCAGCGCGTCGCGCCCGAGGTCGTCGGTGCCGAACCAGTGGGCCCACGATGGCGGCGTGGCGCCGAGCCCGAGGTCCTGCAGCGTCGGGTCGCGCAGGAACGGCAGCCACGGCGACAGGGCCGCCAGCGCGCACACGAGCAGCAGGAAGCCGCCGGAGGCGATCGCGACGTGGTTGCGGCCCAGGCGGCGCCACGCGTCGGACCACAGGCTGCGCGAGGCGTCCGGTTGCGACACCGTGGCGGGAGGCGCGATGCCGATGCTCACGCCGCCTCCACGCGCGGATCGAGCCGCAGGTACAGCACGTCCACGAACAGGTTCAGCAGCATCAGGGAGGCCGCGTAGAACAGCACCGCGCCGAGCACGAGCGTGTAGTCGCGGTTGAAGGCGGCGTTGACGAGCTGGCGGCCGAGGCCGGGTATCGCGAAGACCTGCTCGACCACGATCGAGCCCATCATGATGCGCGCCGCCGCGGGCCCGAGGTAGGAGACCACGGGCAGGATTCCCAGGCGCAGCGCGTGCCTGACCACCACGACGGGCTCGCTCAGGCCCTTGGCGCGCGCCGTGCGCACGAAGTCCTGCCGCAGCACCTCGAGCATGCCGGCGCGCGTGAGCCGGGCGATGTACGCCACGTAGGCCACCGACAGCGTCACCACCGGCAGCACGCGGCTCGCCGGTCCGCTCCACAGCGCGGGCGGCAGCCAGTACAGGCCGAGCGAGAACACCAGCACGAGCAGCGGCCCGAGCACGAAGTTGGGCACGGAGACGCCGGCGAGCGCGATCGCCATGGCGGCGTGGTCGAGCGCGCGGTGCTGCCGCACCGCGGCGAGCACGCCCGCGGGCACGCCAGTCAGCACCGCGAGCAGCAACGCCCAGCCGCCGAGTTCCGCCGAGACGCGTACGCCGTCGCGAAGGATGTCCCGCACCTGGCGTTGCGGGTACTCGTACGACGGGCCGAGGTCGCCGTGCGCGGCGCTCCACAGGAAGCGCGCGTACTGCTGGCCGAGCGGCCGGTCGAGGCCGTACACGCGCGCCATTTGCGCACGCGCGGCCGCGGGGATCGCCTTCTCGGACTGGAACGGCCCGCCCGGCGCCAGGTGCACCAGGAAGAACGTCAGCGTGGCGATCACCCACAGCGTGGGTACGAACAGCAGCAGCCGGCGCAGGACGAGCGTGGTCACGGGCGCGCCCCGCCCGCGGCGATCGGCTCGTGCTGCCGCCACTCGCGATCGATCCACACGCGCGTGAGCGGGTGGATGTCCAGCACGGTGTGGTGGAGACCGCGCACGTAGGGCTTCACCAGCTCGTGCGTGGCGTAGTGGTAGATGGGCAGGAACGCTGCCGCGTCGAGCGCGCGCGACTCCGCCTCGCGCAGCAGCGCGAAGCGCCGCGCCGGCTCGAGCGTGCCCGCCGCTTCGCGCAGCAGCGCGTCGTAGCGCGCGTCCGCCCAGCCCGTGCGGTTGTTGCCGTCGCCCGAGCGCAGCGGCTCGAGGAACGTGTTCGGGTCGAGGTAGTCGCCGATCCACGATCGCCTCGCCACCGCGTAGTGCAGGTGCGTGGTCGCCTCCATGTACGACGCGAACTCCTGGTTCTCCAGCTCGACCGGCACGTGCAGCTCGCGTGTCCACATGGCCTGGATCGCCTCGGCGATGCGGCGGTGGTCCTCGCTCGTGCTGAACAGGATGGCGAAGCG
>CAIXRL010000696.1 GCA_903921835.1 Candidatus Eiseniibacteriota bacterium
ACTACAAGGGTCTCGACACGCTGCTGCAGGCGTGGCCGAAGGTGCGCGCGCGCCGGCCCGGCGCGACGCTGGTGGTGGCGGGCGAGTCGTATGAGAAGCCCGATCTCCACCGCACGCTCGCGACCGCAGCGGGCGAGGGCGCGGTGCGCATGCTGGACCGCTACATCGCCGACGACGAGGTCGAGGCGCTGTTCCGCGCCGCGGACGTCACCGTGCTGCCGTACCGCAGTGCCACCCAGAGCGGCGTCACGCACGTCTCCTACGCGCTCGGCGTGCCGGTGATCGCGACGCGCGTCGGCGGGATCGCCGAGACCGTGCGCGAGGGCGAGACGGGGCTCACGTGCGCGCCCGAGGATCCGGACGCGCTGGCCGACACCATCGTGCGCTACTTCGAGCAGGACCTGCGCGCGCGCATGGCGGCGCCCATCGCGGCGCTTCAGGCGAAGCACTCGTGGGCGGCGCTGGCCGACTCCACGGTCGACCTGGTGAACGAGCTGAAGCCGGGGAGGGGCTGGTGAGCGCCCCCGTCGGGCCGGGCACGCGCCGCACCGCGCGCCTCGTGGCGCTGGCCGCGTTCCTCGTGTTCGCGCTCACCGGCGGCGGCCGGATCGCGGGCAGCGACGAGGTCACCATGTTCGAGCTGTCGCGCGCCATGCTGCACGGGCACATCGACGTGCCCGAAGGCGCGACGCTGCGCGGTCCGGACGGCTGCTTCTACAGCAAGAACACCGCGGGGCAGGCGGTGCTGGCGCTGCCGCTGGTCGCGCTCGCCGAGGCCGCGGCGCACGTCGCGAACTACCGCGGCGGGAAGGCGCTCCTGGCCGCGCGCTTCGTCGCCTCGTTCTTCAACGCCGCCGTTGCGGCGCTGCTGCTGGCGGCCCTCTATGCCTTCGCGCGCCGGCTCGGAGTCGGCCCGCGCGCGGCGCTCGCGGCCGCCGCCCTGCTCGGCTTCACGACGCCCGTGTGGGTGTACGCCAAGAGCTTCATGGCCGAGCCGCTGGAGGCGCTGGGACTGCTGCTCGCGCTGGGCAACGCCGCGCTCGCCAGCGCGGGCGGTCCGCGCGCCATGCCCGACGAGCGCCGGCGGTTGCTGTTCTGCGGGCTCGGCGCGTTCCTCGCGGTCAGCGCCAAGGCGAGCATGCTCCCCCTGGTGCTGCTCGCGCTCACGGCACTCGGCGTGCGCCGGCTCTCGCGCTGGGCGGTGCCGCTCGCGGGGGTCGCGTTCGCGGGCGTCGGACATGTCGCCTACAACGTGGCGCGTTTCGGCAATCCGCTGGAGAGCGGCTACGGCGCGCAGGCATCCGCGGGCGCGTTCTCGACGCCGCTGCCGGTCGGCCTGTTCGGCCTGCTGCTCTCCTCGGGCAAGGGCGTGGTCTGGTTCGCGCCCGCGATCGTGCTCGCGCTGTCCGGCATCGCCGAGATGGTCCGCCCGCGCGCGCACTCGAGCGAACCGCGCCACGGCGAACCCGCGCGCAACGCCGCCATCGCCGTCGTGCTGGCGTGGGCCGTGGCTCTGGCGCAGTACGGCGCGTTCCAGCACTGGGCGGGCGATGGCTCGTGGGGGCCGCGCTACCTGCTGCCTCTGCTGCCGCCCGCGTTCCTGTGCGTCGCGTTCGCGCTCGACCGGGCGACGCGAGCGCGCCGCCGCGTGGCGTGGGCACTGGGGCTCGCGGGCCTCGTGGTGACGCTCGGCGGCGTGGGCGTCTACTATGGGGCTGAGATGCGCTTCGCGGGCGACTACCCGTACACGCTGGCGCTCGACGATCCGCACTTCATGGAGGCGAGCCACTTCAACCCGCGCTTCACGCCCATCGCCGTCCACTGGCGCATGCTGGCGGCCGACGTCGCCGCGCACGTGCACGGCGAGCTGCCGCGCATCGGCCAGGCGGGCGCGGCGGACGCGCGCCTGGGCGTCTCGGCCGCGGACCAGCAGACGCTGGTGAACGCGATCGACGTGTGGTGGCTCTACGCGCGCTACGCGGGCCTGCCGTGGCCGCCGCTGGCGCTGGCGGCGCTCGCGCTGCTGGCGGGGGCGCTGGCGGCCGGGGCGGCGGCGCTGCGCTCGC
>CAIXRL010000697.1 GCA_903921835.1 Candidatus Eiseniibacteriota bacterium
CCCCCGAACACCACCATGCGGTGGCCCACCGAGTCGTAGATCGCGGTGTGGTGGCCCCGCGCGCGCGGCGGGGTGCCGGAGGGGGCCAGTTGCGTCCAGGCCGGTGTGCCTGCCAGCGACAGCGCCCAGACGTCATTGAGGTAGCCGGAACCCGAGACGCCCCCGAACACCACCACGCGATCGCGCACCGGATCGTAAATCGCGGTGTGGGCGTGCCGCGCGCTCGGCGGGGTGCCCGGGGGGGTCAGTTGATTCCATGTACCGTCTACGGTGCACGGCGCCAGCACGGGCGGCGCTGCGCCGGGGTCAGCGGCAGAAGAATCCATCGCGGCCGTCGTGCCCGTGCGAGCCAGGCGCAGCATGAGATCGCGCTGCCAAGGAGTGAGCAACGAGTCCCCGGCGGCCTGCACCAGTCGCGCGCGCGCCCCGGGTGCCAACTCCATCGGGCCGGTAGCCGGCGCCTGACTGCGGGCTGCATTCGGTGCTGCAAGCAGGAGCGCCAGGAGCGGGAGCACCCCGGCAAGGGAACGCAGCAAGCGTTGCGGCTTCATGGGCGGCCTCTGGATGTTTGAGCGAAGGCGGCGGAGCACGCGAAATCCTGGCCGTGCGCGGCCCTGCAACCGTGGCCTCACAAGTTTACTCCCCTCGCCAAGAGTCTGCCCGGCAGCTTCGCTCCAGAGCAACGCATCCGTATCCGCACCCGCGCCCTGCTCCACTGCGGCCGTGAACGCCACCGCCCCGACGCGAGCGAGGCGCGCCGGGGCAGTCGTGGGCAGAAACGTGTGAGCGCAGTTCAGCCGTACTACTTGAGCACCACCACGCGCCGCGTGAGCTTCGTGCTCCCGGCCTGCATGCGCACGAAGTAGATCCCCGCACGCAGGTCACCCGCCTCCAGCGCCGCGGTGTAGCGGCCCGGCTCGCGCATGCCGTCGGCGAGCATCGCGACCTCGCGACCCTGGACGTCGAGCAGCGACAGGTGCACGTGCGTGCTGCGCGGCACCGCGAAGGCGATGGTCGAGCGGCCCGCAGTGGGATTCGGCGAGAGCGGTGAGAGCGCAAATGCGGTGACGCCGGTGTTCGGCTCGACGGCGGTCACCGTGTCCGAGACGATGGAGCCGGTGTTGCTGATGTCCGCGCCGAGGTTGCCTCCGTAGTCGCGGGCGCTCACCAGCACGTAGGCGTTGTTGCCGGCCACCTCCGGGCCCGTGACCGTCCACAGGTACGAGCCCGTGTTCGGGGCTCCCGCCGCCAGCAGTTCCCATGAACCCATGGGGCCGGTGCGCGAGAGGTAGAGGTCCACACTCTGGACAGCGACGTTGTCGGTGGCGGACCACGTGAGCTGGCGTCGCGAACCTATCAGCAGTGGGCTGCGGCCGTTGGGCGAGAGCACCTGGACGATGGGGGCTGTGTTGTCGGCGGGTCCGATGGCAGCGAAGCAGGACCTGCTCTCCCATCCGATGCTGGTGAAGTAGCCACCCGCGTACACCTTCGTGCCGCTCACCGCGAGGGCGTACACGCAGGGGATGTCGAGGGAGTTGAGGCCGACGGACGAATCCCACCAGTTGGTCGCCAGTCCCGTGCTGGCATCCAGCGCCGCAATGTAGCCGTAGCCACCGCCCTGCCCAGCGACACCGCCCGCGTACACCGTTGTGCCGCTCACCGCCAGGGAGTACACGCCGCAGTAGCTGCTGCCAGCGAAGGGATCCCAGGCGGTCGCCAGCCCCGTGCTGGCATCCAGCGCCGCGACGTAGTTGCGGATCTGCCCGCCGATGCTGTTGAACCAGCCGCCCGCGTAGACCGACGTGCCGCTCACCGCGAGGGAGTACACGTCGCTGTCCGCCCCGGGATTCCAGGGGGTCGCCAGTCCCGTGCTGGCATCCAGCGCCGCAATGAAGCTGCGGCTCTGCCCGCCAATGCTGTCGAAGTCGCCGCCCGCGTAAACCGTCGCGCCGCTCACCGCAAGGGTTCGCACAAGGCGGTAGGAACCGCCAACGGAGGGATTCCATGCGGTCGCCAGTCCCGAGCCGGCATCCAGCGCCGCAATACCGACGCGGGTCGAGTCGCCAATGCTGGTGAAGCCGCCGCCCGCGTACACCGTCGTGCCGCTCACCGCGAGGGCGTACACACCGGGGTAATCCCCGCTGCCGCCAGCGGAGGGATTCCAGTTGGTCGCCAGTCCCGTGCTGGCGTCCAGAGCCGCGATGTAGCTGCGGCCCTGCCCGCCAATGCTGGTGAACTGGCCGCCCGCGTACACCGTCGTGCCGCTCACCGCGAGGGAATACACGGAGGAGTCCGCCGCGGGATTCCAGGGGGTCGCCAGTCCCGTGCTGGCATCCAG
>CAIXRL010000698.1 GCA_903921835.1 Candidatus Eiseniibacteriota bacterium
CTCGCGGTTCATGAATCGTCCAGGTTACCGTACCGCAGCGGCCGCCCGCACTGCGGGCGTTTTCTCCAGGTCGTCGCCGTTTCCACCCCGGAGCACTCGAATCCCATGAGCCTGCCGGTCGTCGTCACGGGTTTGGGGGTCTGCGCCTCGAATGGCGTCGGTGTGCCCGCGTTTCTCGCCGCGCTGCGCGCAGGCCGCTCGGGCATCGGGCCGATCCGTTCGTTCGACGCTTCAGCGCTGCGCAGCCGGATCGCCGGTGAAGTGCTCGACCTGCGTCCCACGGAGCGGCTGCCCTCCAAGACGGTCCGACGCACCGCGCGCTTCACGCAGCTGGCGATCGTCGCCGCGGTGGAGGCGCTCGCGCAGGCGGGAATCGCGCTCGGTGAGGGCCGCGACGACATCGCGGTGGTGATCGGCACGGGCGCGGGCGGGTTCGACACCATCGAGCGCGAGCACGCAGCCTTCCTCGCGAAGGGCCCGACGCACTTCTCGCCCTTTACAGTGCCCATGGTGATCCCGAACATGGCCGCCGCCGGCGTCGCGCTCGAGACGGGCTGCCGCGGTCCGAACCTGTGCGTCGCGACCGCGTGCGCCGCGGGCGCGCACTCGATCGGCACCGCGCTCGATCTGCTGCGCTCGGGCCGCGCCGAGGTGGCGATCGCAGGTTCCTCCGAGAGCACGATCTCGCCGTTTGCCATCGACGGCTACTGCCAGTTGCGGGCGCTCTCGACGCGCAACGATGCACCCGAGCGCGCATCGCGGCCCTTCAGCGCCGATCGCGACGGCTTCGTCATCGCCGAGGGCGCGGGCGTGATCGTGCTCGAGACGCTCCCGCACGCCCTCACCCGCGGCGCGCGCCCGCTGGCGGTCGTCGCGGGCTACGGGGCCAGCGCGGACGCGCACCACATCACCGCGCCGGATCCGGAGGGACGCGGCGCCGTGCGGGCCATGCAGGCCGCGCTCGCGGACGCGGGCCTCGCGCCCGCGGACGTGCAGGTCGTGAACGCGCACGGCACATCGACTCCGCTCAACGACGCCGCGGAGACGCTGGCGGTGCACCAGGTGTTCGGCGAGCACGCCGGGCGCCTGCTCGTGCACGCGACCAAGTCCATGACAGGGCACGCGCTCGGCGGCTCGGGCGGGATCGAGGCCGTTGCCTCGGTGCTCACCCTGCTCGAGCAGTGGGTGCACCCGACGATCAATCTCGAGATTCCCGATCCCGAGTGCGACCTGGACTTCGTTCCCAACGTCGGGCGGAGTGCCGACGTTCGCACCGTGATGTCCAATTCATTCGGGTTCGGCGGGCACAACGGCGTGCTCGTGCTGCGGCGCTTCGAGGACGCGACCGCCTGAGCGGTGAATTGCCGCGGGGCCCTGGGCGGATCGCCCCGGGCCCCGGGTGTCGCCGCGCCGCCGTCAGGGTTTTGAGGGCGTGTGCGAAATCTCGCGGACGTAGGCGACGAGGTTCTTCACCTGCGCCGGGGTCAGGGTCACGGTCCAGGCCGGCATGTAGACCGCCTTGCGGAAGTGGCCGCCGCCCAGCGTGATCACGGCGAAGAGGTCTTTATCGCTCCGGCCGCCGATGTAGGCGGTGTCGGTCAGGTCGCGCGGGTGGACATTGTGCTCCTGGATGAGCCGCAGTCCGTAGGGGCCGTCGCCCTTGCCGGCGTCGCCGTGGCAGGCCACGCAGTGGTGCACGAACATCTCGCGCCCGTCGGCGGGCACGCCGGCCGGCGACTGGAGGTACGCGGCGAGCGTCGCGCGCGGCACGGCGGGATTGGCGGTGCGCAGCAGTACCACGAAATCCGCGATGTCGCTGATCGTCTGCGCATCGACCTTCTCGCCCCACGCCGGCATGATGTTCGACCGATTGGTGTGCCCGCCGCCTTTCGTGATGACCTCCACGATCTGCTTGCGGGTCAGCCGATCCATGAGCTCGGCGTCGTTCAAGCGTGCGACCGTGACGCCTTCCTTCCTGATCCCCTGCGCCGCATCGCCGTCCCCGTTGCCGCCGGTTCCGTGGCACATGGCGCAGTGGGAGAGGAACGCGCGACCGCCGCGCATGGCGGCTTCCGACGTGGCAACGGATTCCTGCTGCAGCTTGAGCGAGTCTGCGTGCGACAGCGCGGGCGTCGAGCCGGCGTCCGGCCTGGGCTGGCAGGACGCCAGCAGCGCGAGGGAAATTGCAGTGAGGAGCACCGCTACAGCCAGCCTGAGTGATCGCATTCCGTCGTCCTTTCGGAGGATCGCCCCGCGGGGCGCCAGACACTCCGCCGGGTGCGCCCCGGCAATCACGTCATCGCAAGAAGCGTGTCACGGCACCCACAATAGCATCAATGGCGCCCGGGACGCCGGGCACTCCCGGTGCCGCGGCGGCGCGCGATGTTGTGCCGGCGCCCGTCGCCACGGCCGCCGCCGCCGCTCTCTCAGACCTGGGGCGTTCCGGTCACGAGCCGGACGGTGTCGCGGGCGATGATGAGTTCCTCGTTGGTCGGGATCACGAAGGCCGCGACGGGCGAGGCGTCTGTCGTGATCCTCGCCTCTCGGCGCATGGCGGCATCGTTGCGCGCGGCGTCGACGTGGATGCCCATGAACTCGAGCCCCGCGAGCGAGCGGGCGCGTATGGACGGCGAGTTCTCGCCGATGCCGCCGGTGAAGAGCACCGCGTCCACGCCGCCCATCGCGCCCGCGTAGGCCGCGATGTACTTGCGCAGGCGGTAGCAGAACATCTCGATCGCCAGGTGCGCCCGCTCGTGGCCCTTCGCCTCCTCGGCGAGCAGTTCGCGCATGTCGTTCGAGACGCCGGAGATGCCGTAGAGGCCCGAGTGCTTGTTGAGCAGCGTGTTGACCTGTTGCTCGCTCAACTCCTCCTGGTGCATGACGTGGAACACGACCGCGGGATCGAGGTCGCCCGTGCGGGTGCCCATGAGCAGGCCCTCGAGCGGCGTGAAGCCCATGGACGTGTCCACGGAGCGGCCGTGGTCGATCGCGCACGCGCTCGCGCCGTTGCCCAGGTGGCACGTCACGAGCCGGGTCTCCGAGCGGGGACGGCCGAGAAGCTCCTGCGACCGCCAGCCGACGAACCGGTGGGACGTGCCGTGAAAACCGTAGCGGCGGATCGCATGGCGCGTGTAGAGCACGTAGGGAAGACCGTAGAGAAAGGCGTGCGGCGGCATCGTCTGGTGGTACGCGGTGTCGAACACCAGCACCTGCGGCACGTCGGGCATGACGCGTCTTGCCGCTTCGTACCCGCGCAGGTTGGGCGGATTGTGCAACGGCGCGAGCCCGATGCACTCCTCGACGGCGCGAATGGCCTCGGGCGTGGCGAGCGCGGACTGCGTGAACTTCTCGCCGCCGTGCACGACCCGGTGCCCGACCGCATCGATTTCGGCGGGGCTCTTGATCACGCCGTGCTCGGGGTGCGTGAGCATGCGGAGGATGTGCGCCAGCGCCTCGCGGTGCTCGAGGATCTCGCCGGTGTCGGTGACGCGCTCGCGGCCCTGGGCCTGGAACGTGTGCACGGCGCTGCCGGTGCCGATACGCTCGACCAGGCCGCGGCCGATCTCGCGGTCGGCGTTCTTCTCGATCGCCTCGAGCGAGGTCTCGATGAGCTGGTACTTGGCGGACGACGAGCCGCAGTTCAGGACGAGCACCTTCATCGCACGAGCTCCCTGGGGGAGCGGACGCGCTCGTTGCCTTCGTACTCGAAGAAACCGCGACCGCTCTTCCGTCCCAGCCGGCCCGCGCGCACCATCTGCCGCAGCAGCGGGCAGGGTCGGTACTTGAAGTCGCCCAGCTCGCGGAACAGGTGGTCCATCCAGCCGAGCATCGTGTCCAGGCCGATGCGGTCGGTGTACTCGAGCGGGCCCAGCTTGAACTCGTAGCCGAGCTGGATCGCAAGGTCCACGTCCGCGGCGCTGGCGACGCCCTCCATGACGATGTGCATGGCCTCGTTGACGAACGGCAGGATGGCGCGGGTCACGACGTAGCCAGGGTACTCGAACACCTCGATCACCGTCTTGTCGAGCGAGGCCGCGAACGCCCTCGCCCGCGCGGTCGTCGCGTCGGACGTCTCGCTGCCGCGCACCATCTCGACGATCGGGCTGCTCGTGACGGGATGCATGAAGTGCATGCCCACGACGCGGTCGGCGCGCCCGGACGCCGCGGCGATCTCGGTGACGCTGACGGTCGAGGTGCTGGTGATGAAGATGATGTCGGCGGGGCACAGGGCGCCCATGCGCAGCATCACGGCCTGCTTGAGCGGCAGGTCGTCCGGCACCGCTTCGACCAGCAGGCCGCAGTCGGCCACCTGCATGGGATCGGTGGTGAACCGGATGCGCGAGAGGATCGCCTTCTTCTCGGAGGCGGTGATGCCCCACTTGCGCAGCTCGTCGTCCAGGTTGGCGACGAGTTCCTCACGCGACTGCACGGCGCGCTCCTCGCTGACCTCGAGCACCCCCACGTCGATGCCGCAGGACGCGACCTTCTGCGCCAGCGACCGGCCCAGCAGTCCGCCCCCGACGATGCTGATCTTCCTGATTTCCACGACGTCCTCCCGGATCGCCCACTCTGTCCAACATGCCGGCCGCGCGATCGCGCGCCGAATCTTCGCGCCAGCATAGACCGGGACGCTCCGTCGCGCCCGTCGCGGGAGCCCCGCGTTCGCCGGCCGGATTCGCGCGGCCATCACGGGCCGGCGCGCCCCCCCCCGCGGAGGCGCCCGCGCGCC
>CAIXRL010000699.1 GCA_903921835.1 Candidatus Eiseniibacteriota bacterium
CGATTCCTTCCGGGCGCGATGATCGCCGGGCGCTACCGCGTCGTGGCGCTGCTCGGCAGGGGCGGCATGGGCGAGGTCTACCGCGCGGACGACACCAAGCTGGGCGAACCGGTGGCGCTCAAGTTCCTGCCCGAGCGTCTCGAGAACGACGCGTCGCTGCGCGAGCGCTTCCTCGGCGAGGCCCGGCTGGCCCGCCAGGTGGCACACCCCAACGTCTGCCGCGTGTACGACCTGGGCGAGGTGGACGGCCGGTTGTTCCTGTCCATGGAGTACGTGGACGGCGAGGACCTGGCGACGCTGCTGCGCCGCATCGGGCGCCTGCCGCAGGAGAAGGCTGTGCAGCTGGCGCAGCAGATGTGCGCGGGCCTGCATGCGGCGCACGAGCAGGGCATCGTGCACCGCGACCTCAAGCCGGCGAACGTGATGATCGACGGGCGCGGCCGCGCGCGCATCACGGATTTCGGCCTCGCGGCCGCGGCTGCCAGCGTCACCGGCCAGGAGGCGGCCGCGGGCACGCCCGCGTACATGGCGCCAGAGCAGCTCGCGGGGCAGGAGGTCACGGTTCGCAGCGACGTCTACGCTCTGGGCCTCGTGCTCTACGAGCTGTTCACGGGCCGACCGGCGTTCGACGCGCGCTCGTGGGCGGAGCAGCTCAGCGTCAAGCAGAGCCGCACGCCCAGCTGGCCCTCGCAGCTGGCGCCGGGGCTCGACCCTGTGATCGAGCGCGTGATCCTGCGCTGCCTGCTGCCCGATCCGCAGCAGCGCCCGCCCAGCGCGGCGGCGGTGGCGCTGGCGCTGCCCGGCGGCGATCCATTGGCGGCGGCGCTCGCAGCGGGCGAGACGCCCTCGCCCGAGATGGTGGCCGAGGCGGGCGGCGACGTGCGCTTCGCGCCCGCGGTGGCATGGGGCTGGTTCGGCGTGTTCGCGCTCGCGTTGCTGGCGATGTTCGCCGTGGCCCCGCGCACCTATCGCATCCAGCAGGTGCCCATCGAGAAGCCGCCCGCCGTGCTGCTGGACCGCGCGCGCGAGCTGGCGCAGCAGCTGGGCTGGACCGGGGCGCCGCGTGACGAGTGGAGCGTGCTGATGTTCGACCAGGCGCAGGCCGACGGCCTGGCGCGGCGATTCGGTACGCGGGCGGTGGTCGAGCACCTGCGCCGCTTCCGCGGCGGCACGTTCTCGCTCCTCTATCGCCGTTCGCCCAACGTGCTGGCGCCGGTCAACGCGCTGGCCTGGTCACCGACGCCGTGGGATCCGCCGCTGCTGGATCCCGGCATGCTGACGCTCTCGGTGGACGGCACCGGCCGGCTGCTGTCGCTGGAATCCCGTCCCGTCGACCACGACTCGGCGGGCGCGCCGGCCGCCGCGGTGCCGTGGCCGAAACTGTTCGCCATGGCGGGGCTCGACACGGCCGCCTTTCGCGCGGTGGCGCCGGAGTGGACGCCGCCCGCGTACGCCGACCAGCGCGTCGCGTGGCTCGGCAGGGTGCCGGGCGACACGGCGCTCGCGCTTCGCATCGAGGGCGCGGCGTTCCGGGGCCGGCCGGTGATGTTCCGCTCCATCTTCCCGTGGACACCGGTGCCGGGCGGCGCGCCCGCGGAGCCGTCGGTGATGAGCCGCGTGCTGCCGTGGGTGGTGTGGGGCCTGTTCTTCTGCTTGCTGGCGCTGGCGGTCGTCGCCTCGCGGGCGAACCTGCGCGCCGGCCGCGCCGACGCGCGCGGCGCGCTGCGCATGGCGACCGGCGCCGCGGTGCTGGGTCTGGTCAGCGCGTGGGCGAGCACGCACTACGTGAACGATCCCTCGCTGCTGGCCGGACACGTGCTCAACACAGTCGCCCGCGCCGGGCTGGTGTTCCTGGTCACCGCGGCGCTCTACCTGACGCTGGAGCCGATCGTCCGGCGGACGTGGCCGACCATGCTCGTGTCGTGGGTGCGCCTGCTCGACGGCCGCCTGAGCGATTCCCTGCTGGGCCGCGACCTGCTCGCGGGGCTTTGCCTGGGCGTGCTCATGCAGCTCGCGTCGATCGCCGGGGCGTATGCCTGGGCGTCCGTGACGGGTGGGCATGCGCTGCCCGAGTTCGTGGATTCGCCCGGGTCCCAGACCTCGGCGCTCATGAGCACGGGCTCGGCCGTCACCGTTGTGGTGCGCGCGATCCTGGCGGCGCTGCAGGCGGCGCTCTCGGGGGCGGCACTCGCGGCGCTGTTCACCCAGGCCACGAAGCGGCGCGTGCTGTCGCTGGCGCTGAGCGGCCTGACCATGCTGGCGATCCAGCTGCCGGGCATGGTGATCACCGGATACCTGCTCGTGCTGATCCCGATCGTGGTCGCCGTGGCGTTGTTCGCCATGGTGCGGTTTGGCTTCGTCGCGGTCATCACGTTTCTCACCGCGCAGTCGGTGCTGTCCAACCTGCCTATCGTGGCCCCCGGTTCGTCGTGGTACTGGTCCACGACCGCGGTGGGCGTGGTGGTGCTGGCGGGCCTTGCGCTCTGGTGCCTGCGCTCGATGCTGGCACCCCCCGCGCGCGCAATCTCGCGCGACGACCTGATCCGTTCGCTGCGCGGCCCGTCGGGTTCGCACGCGTTCGCGGGCGGCGGGTCGGCCGCGCGCGGCGGCACGCCAGGGCCCGCGACGCCGTCGCACCTCGTCACCGAGCCGGCGCCGCAGCGGCCCGCGTCCTCACAGTTGCCCACCGAGCTCGCCCCGGTGTCGCCGAACACTCCCGGCGCGGGGCAGGAGCATTCGAGGGGCTGAGGGCGCGGGCGGGCAGGGGAGCGTCCGCATACTCCGCGGGAGAATGCCGGAGCGAGCGCTCCGGCCGCGCCGTGATGTACATTAGTGAAGTATGTTCACTGCACGAGAATGTGCCTCCTGCGGGGCGCTCTTCACGCCAGTCCCGTGAAGCGCCCTCCGCGGACGGCCGTCCCGATCCCGTTCGATACGATTGGGGAGCCCCGCTCCCCGGGAGGATGATTCCATGCGCGGTCCCGTGCACGTCGCGTGCGCTTCGGTTGCTTTCTGCCTGTTCGCCCTTGCATTTGCGCTCCCCTGCCACGCGGATGCGCGCTCGCATCCCGGGGCCAGCCGGCCGGACACCGCCGTCGTCGAGCTGCCGCTCGAGACCGTGGTCACCGCCTCGCGCGTGAACGTTCCGCTGCGGCAGAACCCTGCGGCGACCACCGTGCTGGGCCGCGAAGCGCTGGAGCGCCCCGTGCGCCAGCTGTCCATCACCGACGCGCTCATGGCCGTGCCCGGGTTGCGGATCGACGCGCCCGCGGACGCCGGCCGCGTGCACATGTCCATTCGCGGGCAGGGCATCCTCACCGAGAGCGGGATTCGCGGCATCAAGCTGCTGCTCGACGGCCTGCCGC
>CAIXRL010000700.1 GCA_903921835.1 Candidatus Eiseniibacteriota bacterium
CAGCCGCTCCACCACGGACCCGCGCATCAATGGCTGCTCGCTCAGCGCGCGCAGTTGCTCGCGAAGCCGGCGGCGCCGGCGTTGGACCTGTGCCCGGTTCGATTCCATGTATGTATCTTATATCGCTAACCAGACTCGTGTCCACCATGTTTATCGCCTTTTGGGCGCAATCGCCTCGAGCCGTAGATCCAAACGTCTCATGGCGTTAGCCGAGAATCGCCGCCCTTAGAGCGGAGTTATGGGCACAGCGGGCGCCGACTGCCAAGCGACTCCTGGGACAGGACACCAGCCCGGACGATTCACGAGCCCGCCGCCTGCGAGTGCGATCTGCGCGTCATCCACTGCGAAGCTCGACCGGCCGCTGTCCTCATCGTGTTGACAACACGGTTCCGGCGCGGCCGGCCGATCTTCTTGCGGCCAACACACATCTCGCACCCTCGGCTGGCGGTTCGTGAATCGTCCGGGCTAGCGGTCAGCGGCGGGGCTCCTGGCTGGACTGACGACGCGCGACCAGCGCACCGCCGAACCACCCCGCACCCACGGTCAGCAGGAAGACGGTGACCGCCCTGGAGCTGATCCTGGGGCTCATCGCGAATCCCACAAGGGCGACCAACAGCCCGATGAGCGCTCCGTCCTGTCGCTGGCGATCCGCCACCCTTCGCAGCGCCCAGGCCGCGACAGCTGCGGTCACGAGGACCTGGAGCAGGTCGCCAGTAGAACCACCGAGGTGCGATGCGAACTGGGCAATCCGCGACTGATCCGGGGCTCCACGAACCTGGAACGCCAGGCGGAATGCGTAGCCTGTGGTGACGAGCGTGATGATCCCGAGCACCGCCAGCTGGGAACCCAGGCTGGCCAGGAGAATGCGTATCCCTCTCATCCGTTACCTCCCGGATCCGCCGGCAGTGCCTGGTCCACGAAGTGCCTCTTGTAACGCGTCACGGAGCCGGAACAGTGACGCACCTTCGCGTCGCCGACCGCGCGCAACCTCGGCTCGGATGCAGGCTCCCGCGACGGCACGCGCCCTACAAGCTCCGTTTCTCCGGACGGGAAGGCCCGCGCAGGCGCCCCACCTGTCTGCCCGACGCAGAGCGGTTCCCCGATCTTCCGCCCAGGGGGTCGATGGACGCCGAAACGCTCAGCTCCCCGCGGGCCGGTCCAGCCCGACGTCGGCCCACGATGCCGGATCCTCGACCGACTCCAGGTGCGTGAGCACCGAGACGTTGGGAACCGCAGTGCGGACATCTGCCTCGATCCGCTCCAGCAGCACGTGGCCGTCGTGCACCGTCCACGCGCCCGGCACCAGCACGTGCACGCTGACGAACCGCCGCGCGCCCGCCTGCCGCGTGCGCAGGGCGTGGAAGTCAACCCCGTTGGAACGGTAGCGGTCCATCACGGCGAGCAGCGCCATCTGTTCCGCGGGCGAGACCGCGCGGTCCATCAGGCCGTGCACGGACTCGCGCACGATGCTCGTGCCGGTCCACACGATGTTGAGCGCCACCAGCAGCGCGACGATCGAGTCGAGCGGCTGCCAGCCGGTCAGCGCGGTGGCCCAGACGCCCACCACGACGCCGACCGAGGTCCACACGTCCGTGAGCAGGTGATGCGCGTTGGCTTCGAGCGTGATGGACTGCTCGCGCCTGCCCGTGCGCAGCAGCACGAGCGCGACGACCAGGTTGAGCGCCGAGGCCGCGACCGCGACCACCAGTCCCATGCCGACCTGCTCGAGCGGCTTCGGGTGGAGCAGCCGGGCGATGGCGGCCCAGCCGATGCTCACCGCCGCGACGAGGATGAGCGTGCCCTCGACGCCGCTCGAGAAGTACTCGGCCTTGCCGTGACCGTGCGGATGGTCGTCGTCCTCGGGGCGCGCGGCCACCGTGAGCATGGCCAGCGCCATCATCGCGCCGGCCAAATTGACGAGCGACTCCAGCGCGTCGGACAGCAGCCCGACCGAGCCGGTCATGAGATAGGCCACGCCCTTGAGCCCCATCGTCACCAGCGCTGCGGCGATCGACAGGTACGCGAACCGCTTCAGCGAAGAGCGGCTCGCGAGACCGGAGCTTTTCGGGCGTGGCCTGGTCAAGAGGTCAGCCTACTTCGAGGCCTTGCCCTCGGTCTTGCGCTTGGCCTCTTCCATCGCCTTGCGCAGCGCGAGCGCCATCATCGTGGGCTCGTTCGGCGAGACGGGCGTGGACCACGACTGCGGTCCGCGTTCCTCGCGGCCACCACGGCCGCCACCCGCGCCGCCGCGCCCCCCACCGAATCCGCCACGACCGCCGCCTGCACCGCCGCGGCCGCCACGGTCCCCGCCACCTCCAAAACCGCCACCGCCGCCCATGCCGCCGCCCATGCCACCGCCACGCGCACCGCGGTCACCACCCGCGGGACGCTCGGAACGCGCCGGCCGGTCATCGACCTGCGGCGTCGCGCCCTCGAGCCGGAGGCGCAGCTTGCCCTCCTTGCTCTCGAGCATCTCGACGCGCACGACCTGGCCCACGGTGAAGTGTGCGGCGAGATCGGTGCCGCGCGGGAAGCCCGATTCCTCGCGCGGCATGAGTCCGCTCGCGCGCGGGCCGAACTCCGGCAGGTCGACGAAGACGCCGAAGGGCTTGATGCTGCCGACGCGGCCCTCGACCACCTCGCCCACCTCGGGCGTGCGGGCCGGCGGCAGCGAACCGGCGAGCGCCTCGCGCACGGAGAGCGCGATGCGCTTCTTGTCGGGCTCGACCGCGAGCACGACCGCTTCGATGGTCTGGCCGGTCTTGAAGACCTCCTTCACGTGGGTGACGCGGTGCAGCGCCGCCTGCGACACGTGCACGAGGCCGTCGATGCCGGACTCCAGCGAGACGAACGCGCCGAACTCGGTCATGCGCGCCACCGTGCCGGTGACGTGCGCGCCGACAGCGTAGCGCGTCTCGATGCCCTCCCACGGATCGGCCGCCGCGGCCTTGATCGACAGCGCGAGCTTGGGCCGCCCGTCCTTGCCGGTGCCGATCTTGAGGATGCGGACCTTCACAGTGTCGCCTTCCTTCACGACCTGCTTGGGGTGCCCGACATGCGAGTGGCTCAGCTCGGAGATGTGCACGAGGCCGTCCACGCCGCCGAGGTCCACGAACGCGCCAAACGCCTCGAGCTTGCGGATCTTGCCCTCGCGCTCGTCACCGACGTTGAGCGTCGCGAGCAGGGCCTTGCCCTCTTCCGCTTCGCCGCGGCGCAGGAACTGCCGGCGCGAGAGCACGACGCTGCCGCGACCTTCCTCGACCGAGGTGACCACGAACTCCAGCGTGCGGCCGACGTACACGGACGGGTCGGCGCAGAAGCCGGACTCGATCTGCGACATCGGGCAGAAACCGCGAACGCCCGTGATGTCGACGGCCAGCCCGCCCGAGTTGACCGCGGTGACCTTGCCGGGCACCGGCGCGCCGGAGGCATGCGCCTCGCGCAGCTGGCCGAGTGCGGCCTTCGGTTCGGTCTTGATGTTGGGCGCGAGCACGACCTGGTCGCCGGCCTCGATCACGTACAGATCGATCGTGTCGTCCACGGCCACGCGCAGCGTGCCGTCGTCGTTGCGGAAGTGACGCGTCTCGACGGCGCCCTCGCTGCGGCCACCGAAATCGACCAGCGTGTTCTCGTCGCCGATCGACACGACGCGCGCGCTCACTTTGGCGCCAACGCCGACCTCTTCTGTGCTCGGGGCGGGAGCGGCCTCCTCGTACGCGGCGAGTGCCTCCGCGAACTCTTCAGAGGGGCGTTCGGCATCCAGCTCGGCGTCAGTGGGCGTGGGCGTGGGCGTGGGGTCGGTGGGGGGCGTGTCGTGCGACATGGACGGGCCTGCCTATTCGGTGTGTAGTGGACGAGCGCGGTCGCCGGCCTCCCGAAAGCGGCCCGGCGTCAGAGCCAGGTGAAGATTCGGGGGAACGATGTTGCCGCAGGAACCCTTCCGACCGCAAGTCGTCTAGGATAGGGTGGCTGCCGATGCCCGCCCTGGGCCCGGCGCCAACGATACCCCCCCACGTGGAATGACCCCAGCTCCCGGACTCCCCGACATGCCGCGATGCTCCCGCTACGCTCGTGTTCCGTTCCTTGCCGCCACGCTGCTGATGGGGGTCGCCGTCCTGATGTCGTCCGGTTGTGGCGGAAAAGCGCCCCTGCGCAACCCGAAGGTCCCGGTCACCGTGGCGAAGGTCGTCCAGCGTCCGATGCCGTACGCGCTGCAGGCCACCGGCACGGTCGAACCCATCCAGACGGCCAACGTCGGCTCGCAGGTGGGCGGCGTCGTGACGCGGATCGCGTTCCGCGAGGGTGATGAGGTGCGCGCCGGCCAGCCGCTGTTCGAGCTCGACCCGCGGCCGTTCCGCGCCGCGCTGCTCCAGGCGCAGGGCGCCCTGGCCCGGGACCGCGCGCAGTTGCGGACGGCGCAGCTCGCGGAGGAACGCGCGGCGTCGCTCTTCCGCCAGAACCTGCTGGCGCAGTCCGACTGGGACACCGCGCGCAGCACCGCCGACGGGCTGCGCGGCACCGTCGAGGCCGACTCCGCCGCCGCCGTCAGCGCGCGGCTCAATCTCGAGTACTCCACGATCCGTTCGCCGATCGCCGGCCGCGCGGGGCGTTTCATGGTGCACGTGGGCGACTACATGAAGGCCGCGACCTCGGACCCGCTCGTCACCGTGAACCAGCTGCGCCCGATCAACGTGCGGTTCGCCGTCTCCGAATCAGACCGCCGGAGCGTCGAGCGCTACCGCCGCGGGAATCCCCGCGTCATGGTGCACGCCTCGAGCGACGATTCGACCGAGATCGCGGGCCGGCTCGCGTTCGTGGACAACGCCATCGACCCGGCGACCGGCACCCTGACGATCAAGGGCGAGTTCCCCAACGCCGACGGGAGGCTGTGGCCCGGCGAGTTCGTGGAAGTGCGCCTGGTGCTCGAGGTCCAGAAGGACGCGATCGTCGTGCCGTTCCCGGCGATCGGCAACGGCCAGCAGGGCACGTACGTCTACGTGGTCAACCCGGACTCCAGCGCGACGATGCGCCCGGTCACCGTGCTGCGCTCCGACGACGTCTCCGCCGTGATCACCAGCGGCCTGAAGCCCGGCGAGACGGTCGTGACCGACGGCCAGTTCCGCATCTCCCCCGGCTCGAAGCTCGTCATCCGCGACATGAGCGCGGCCCGGGGCGCCGGCGCCGCGGGGTCCCGCAAGGGCGCAGCCCGTCGATGAACATCTCCGCGATCTTCATCCAGCGTCCGATCGCCACCACGCTGATCATGATCGGCGTGCTGTTCTTCGGGCTCGTCGGCTACACGCAGCTGCCCGTGAGCGACCTGCCCAACGTCGACTACCCCATCATCCAGGTCGGCGCCAGCCTCGCCGGCGCTTCGCCGGAAACCATGGCGTCGGCGGTCGCGACCCCGCTGGAGAAGCAGTTCACCACCATTCCCGGGCTCGACGTGATGACCTCGTCGTCGAGCCAGGGCTCCACGAGCATCACGCTGCAGTTCACGCTCGACCGCAGCATCGACGCGGCCGCGCAGGACGTGCAGGCGGCCATCGCGCAGACGCTGCGCCGGCTGCCCACCGGCATCGTCCCGCCCTCGTATCAGAAGGTGAACCCGGCCGACCAGCCCATCGTGATGTACGCCATGTCGTCGAAGACGATGCAGCTGTCGAAGCTCGACGACTACGCGGAGAACTATCTCTCGCAGCGCATCTCGATGGTGGACGGCGTGGCGCAGGTGAACGTCTACGGCGCCCAGAAGAACGCCGTGCGCGTGCGTCTCAACCCGCACGCGCTGAACGCGCTCCAGATCGGCATCGACGACGTCGCGAGCGCCATCAGCAGCGGCAACGTGAACCTGCCGACGGGCATCCTGTGGGGTTCCAACAAGACCTCGACCGTGAAGGTCAACGGCCAGTTGCTGGACAGCGGCGACTTCAACCAGCTGATCGTAGCCTGGCGCAACGGCTCGCCCGTGCGCATCAAGGATGTCGGGCAGGCGATCGACGACGTGCAGAACAACCGCACCGCGAGCTGGATCAAGGGCGATCGCGCCATCGTGCTCGCGATCCAGCGCCAGCCCGGCACCAACACGGTCGAGGTCGCGAACCGCGTCGAGGCGCTGCTCGGCCGGCTCAAGTCGCAGCTGCCCGCTTCGGTCAAGGTGGGCAGGCTCTACGACCGCTCGGTCTCGATCCGCAACTCGGTCAAGGACGTGCAGTTCACGCTGCTGCTGACCTTCGCGCTGGTCGTGATGGTGATCTTCCTGTTCCTCAAGAACATTTCCGCGACGGTCATTCCCAGCCTGGCGCTGCCGCTCTCGGTCATCGGCACGTTCGCGGTGATGAGCCGCATGGGCTACAACCTCGACAACCTGTCGCTGATGGCGCTGACGCTCTCGGTGGGCTTCGTCGTGGACGACGCCATCGTCATGCTCGAGAACATCCACCGGCACATGGAGATGGGAAAGACCGCGCTGGAGGCCGCGCTCGAGGGCTCGCGCGAGATCGGTTTCACGATCCTGTCCATGACCATCTCGCTGGTGGCCGTGTTCATTCCCGTGCTGTTCATGGGCGGCCTCCTGGGCCGGCTGTTCCACGAGTTCGCGGTCACGATCTCGGCCGCGATCCTGGTCTCGGGCTTCGTCTCGCTCACGCTGACCCCGATGCTGTGCAGCCGCTTCCTGCGCGCCGAACACACGGCACGGCACGGCCGCTTCTACAACACGGTCGAGAACGCCTACCAGGCGACGCTGGGATTCTACGAGCGCTCGCTCGCGTGGGTCATGAACCGCCGCCGGGAGACGATGGCGTTCTCGCTCGCGATCCTCGCGGGCACGGTCGTGCTGTTCAAGATCGTGCCCATGGACTTCATCCCCTCCGAGGACACCGGCCAGATCCAGTGCAGCACCGAGGCCGCCGAGGGCACGGCGTTCGAGACCATGGTCGTGCACCAGAAGGCGCTGGCGGCCATCGTTGCGGCGGACCCGAACGTTCTCGACTTCATGTCCTCCGCCGGCGGCGGCGGCGCCAGCTCATCGAACCAGGGCCGGCTCTTCATCCGGCTCAAGGACCGCTCGCAGCGCAAGCTCTCGGCCAACGAGGTCATCCGCGAGCTGCAGCCCAAGCTCGCCCGCGTGCCCGGCATCCGTTGCTACCTCGTGAACCCGCCCGTGATCACCGTCGGCGGGCGCGTGGCCAAGAGCCAGTACCAGTACACGCTGCAGAGCACCGACCTGGCGGCGCTGTACGACGGCGCCAACGCGCTGCTGCTGCGACTGCAGAACGAGCCCCAGTTGCAGGACGTGACGAGCGACCTGCAGATCCGTAATCCGCAGGTCGAGGTCAAGATCGACCGCGACCGGGCCGCCGCCCTCGGCGTAACCGTGCTGCAGATCGAGACCGCGCTCTACAACGCCTACGGCTCCGCGCAGGTCTCGACCATCTACACGCCCAACGACCAGTTCTGGGTCATCATGGAGCTGATGCCCAGGTACCAGAAGGATCCGACGGCGCTCTCGCTCCTGTCCATCCGGTCGAAGACCGACACACTCGTGCCGCTGGGTGCCATCGCGCGCCTGGCCCCCAGCGTGGGGCCGCTGTCCGTCAACCACTCCGGCCAGATCCCGTCGGTGACGATCTCGTTCAACCTGCGTCCCGGCGTCTCGCTCGGCCAGGGCACCGACGCCGTCGCGAAGGCGGCGCGCGAGGTTCTCCCGGCCAGCATCAGCACCAACTTCTTCGGCACCG
>CAIXRL010000701.1 GCA_903921835.1 Candidatus Eiseniibacteriota bacterium
ACCGTGTTGTCCACACGATGAGGACAGCGGCCGGTCGAGCTTCGGGGTACCCACCGAAGGTGGGTCCGGATGACGCGCAGATCGCGCTCGCAGGCCGCGGGCTCATGAATAATGCGGGCTAGCGTGTGATCACCAACGGCCGCCCCCGCACGTCGACGATCTCCACATCGACGCCGTACGTGGCGCCCAACCGCTCCGCTGTTATCGCTTCCGTGGTCGGTGCGGCCGCGAGCACCCGGCCGTCGCGCAGCAACACGACGTGGTCCGCGATGGCCGTCGCGAGGTTGGGATCGTGCGTCGTGAACACGAGCGTGCGGCCATCCCGGCCGAGCGCGCGCATCACGTCGAGGACCCGGCGCGTGTTGGCGAGGTCGAGATGCGCCGTGGGCTCGTCCGACAGCAGGATCTCCGACTCCTGCACGAGCGCGCGCGCGATCGTCACCAGCTGCCGCTCGCCACCGCTCAGCTCGGGGACGACGCGCCGCTCGAGCGACGCGATGCCGACCGTCGCGAGCGCCTGGCGCGCGCGGTCGCGGTCATCCTCGCCCGGCATCTCGAGCAGCCCGAGGAACGGCGCGCGCCCCATCAGCACGAACTCGAGCACGCTCAGGTCGAACGCGACGAGCTCGTCCTGCGGCACGAGCCCGACGCGACGACTCAGTTCGCGGCGCGACCACTCGCGCTGCGGACGCCCCGCGACGTGGATCGCGCCGGACGACGGCGAGAGCAGCCCGAGCGCCAGGCGCAGCAATGTCGTCTTGCCCGAGCCGTTGGGGCCGAGGATCGCGGTGATCGAGCCGGCCGGGATGTCGATCGTCACGTCGCTCAGCACCTGCGGCGCACCCGGGGCGTACGCGAACGACAGCGCCTGCAGGGCGAGGGCGGGCGGGCTCACGTGCGCACCCTCACCTCGCGTCGCAGGAGCGTCACCGCGAAGACCGCGGCGCCGGCGAACGACGTGAGCAGGCCGAGCGGAATCTCGCCGTTCAGCAGTGTGCGCGCGACGTCGTCGCAGGCCAGCACGAAGAGCGCACCGAGCAGCATGCTCGCCGGCAGCGCGCGCCGGGTGTCGGCGCCGACGATGCGCCGCGCGATGTGCGGCACGATCAGGCCGACCCAGCCGACCTGGCCGGCCTTCGAGACCACGGCGGCGGCGGCAACCCCCGCCACCACCAGGACGACGAGGCGCTCGCGCTGCGGCGCGGCGCCCAGCGAAAATGCGGTGTCGTCGCGCAGTGCGAGCAGGTTCAGCCGCCAGCGCATGAAGTGGAGTACGACGAGGCACGGCACCACAACGGGCAGCACCTGGATCACGTCCGGCCAGCGCGTGGCCCACAGGCCGCCGAGCATCCAGAAGGTGATCTCCGGCAGGGCGCGCAGCGGGTCAGCGAGATACTTCAGGACGCCGTTCGCCGAGGAATACGCGGCCGAGACGATGATGCCGGCGAGCACGAGCCGCAGCACGTCGTCGCCGAGCCGCATGCGACGCGAAAGCAGCCAGCTCGCCCCCATGCCGAGCAGCGCGAAGGTCGCGGCGCTCGCCTGCACGACCGCCGGGGCACCGCCCAGGAAGACGATCGCGAGCGAGGCGCCGAACGCCGCGCCCGGCGAGACGCCGAGGAAGCCGGCGTCGACGAGTGGATTGCGAAAGACGGCCTGGAACACCGCGCCCGAACCGCCCAGCGTCGCACCGAGCAGGAGCGCGGCGAGGATGCGCGGCAACCTCAGGTTGAGGACGAGGCGGCGCGCCAGCTCGTCGTGCGCGAGCGCCGCGGGGGACGTGAAGTACGGACCCGGGTAGCGACCCAGCATCGCGGAAGCGGCCAGCGCCAGCAGCACGACGCCGAGCATGCCCCAGAGTCGCGCCGCCGCCGTGCCGCCGCGCCCGGTCATGCCCGTCCGCTCAGTGGACATCCAGTCGAATCCGCGGCATGAGCTTGCCGTCGATCGCCGAGTTGCCGAGACGATACAGCGTGCCGAAGTAGGCGTGGATCTCCGCGGTCAGGTCGAGATCGCGGAAGCGCTCGGGATGGAGCGTTTTCGCGAGCCACTCGATTCCGAGAATCCAGCGCGGATCCGGTGAATCCCAGCCGTAGACATCGGACGGGAACGCGTGCAGCGCGCCCTTCTTCACCGCGCGCAGCGCGCCCCACTCCCGGTCGGCGCGCAGCTTCGCGAGCACCTGCGCGGCGTCGAGGGAGTACCTCACCACGACGACGATCTCGTCCGGATCCCAGCGCGCGATCTGCTCGATGTTGGTCACCGTCCATCCGCTCGTGGGCGCGGCGTCGTCGAGCCACACGGGATCCCCGCCCGCCGTTTGCACCTCGAGCGTCTGCATCCACGGGCGCGCGGGGACGCGGACTGCCGCGGTGCCTCCCATCTCGTTGTACTCGAGCAGCAGCACGCGCGGCCTCCGGATCCCGGGCACCTGCATGCTGGTGCGGACGCGGGCGAGACGCGCGCTGAACCAGCGATCGACCTCCTGCGCGCGCGCGGGATCGCCGAGCAGCGCGCCGATGTTGGCGACAGCCGTCCTGAACTGGTCGGGCGTCTCGAGCCCGAGGTAGACGATGGGGATGTTCACCTCGCCGAGCGCGGTGCCGAGCGGATCGGGCGTCGAGCCCCGCGTGACCACGAGATCGGGGTGGAGCGCCACGATCTGCTCGGGGCCCGGGGTGCGCAGCACCGTCTTGCGTGCGTAGCTGGAGTCGACCATCGCCAGGAAGTCGTCCCCGGCGCTTCCCCTCTCCTCCAGCCCCACCACGCGCTCGCGTGCCTCGGGGAACATCTCGAGCACGTCGAGCGTCATGAACGGCCCGTGGCCGGCGACGACGATGCGCCGGGGCAGGGCGGCGAGCGTCACGACGCGGCCGGTCGCGTCGGTCACGTGGATCGGGCCCCGGGCAGCGGCAGGTTCGGCGCCAGGTGCGGGGCGCGCGGCGACCAGCAAGGAGAACGATAGGGCGAGCACGAGCGCCGCGGCACGGCGCGTGAGGATACTCGAGAGCATGGCGTCACTCCGGATCGAGACGGTGAGCAGACGGAATCGCGACCTTCTCATCGTAGCAGGGATGCGACGCCGGACACCGAACCGGCGTGATCCGGCCGCGCGCGATGCGCTGGACGAGCGCGTGGCGCTGCGGAGCGGCGCGCGCTCGCGATCCTCCAAGCGGCAGCGCTGCTCGAAGCCACTGAGGAGCCGAACGCAATGCGGGGGGCGCGCGGCGGGCCGGCGACGCCGGGGCGCTCTCGCGCGGACGAATGCGCGTGCGCTGCGTTCGCAGGGGCGGTGGCGCCGCGGGTCATGGGAAGGCCGGGAGCCCTGCCGCCTCTAGCCCGGTGTATTCATGAACCGCGAGCCGAGAGTGCGAGATGTGCGTCAGCCGCAAGAAGATCGGCCGGCCGGACCCACCTTCGGTGGGTACCCCGGAACCGTGTTGTCCACACGATGAGGACAGCGGCCGGTCGAGCTTCGCAGCGGATGA
>CAIXRL010000702.1 GCA_903921835.1 Candidatus Eiseniibacteriota bacterium
CCACCGCTCATCAGGATGACGCGGTGGAAGAGCCCTGTCGCCAGGGGCGAGCGAATCAGCGCGCCGGCCAGCTCGGCGCCCGAAGACTGCCCGGCGAGCGTCACGCGACCGGGGTCACCGCCAAAGGCCGCGATGTTCCGCCGGACCCACTGCAGCGCGGCGATGCAATCGAGCAACCCGTAGTTCCCGGAGACGTGCCGTGGGGACTCCGCGCTCAGCCCGGGATGCGCGAGGAAGCCGAGTGCGCCCAGGCGGTAGTTGATGCTTGCCACCACGAGGCCGCGACGGGCGAGCTGGGCGCCGTCGTACACGGCCACCGCGCCGGATCCTCCGGTCAACGCGCCGCCGTGCAGCCACACGAGCACAGGGCGCTTCGCGCTGCGTGGAGCTTGCGCGGTCCAGAGGTTGAGGTCGAGGCAGTCCTCGCTCGTCCGTTCCTGCGTGACGAACTCCGCCGTCCAGGGCGGCGCAGACCATGGCACCTGCTGGCAGCATGGAGCGACGCCGTCGGCCCTGCGCACACCACTCCAGGACAGCGGCGGCTGCGGCGGCTGCCACCGCAGCGCCCCGACTGGCGGCCGCGCGTAGGGCACCCCCCTGAAGAGGAGGACGCCGGGCACGCTGCTCGGGACGCCTTCGATCCCCCCGCTCTCGATGTGTACCGCGCCCGCCTGCGCCGGGAACGGCGACGACACCACCAGCGCCAGTGCGAAAAGCCGGGCGACGACCCGAGCTCGCATACCAGCCTCCAAACGAGATGATGCAGAGGGTCTCGGGGGACGTGAGCGGGCATCCCGCGCGACGCCCCGCGGTTCCAGTTGCGAGCGGCGCGCGGGAAGCTGCGTTCTCCCGGCCGGGGCGCCGCGCTTCGAAGATACCTGTTCCCCACGCGCGCGGCGACGGGCGTGCGTCCGGCCCAGGGAGTCCACGGTGAGCCGGACGTCGTGCCCGGGCTCGACGCAGGCCGGCATCACCGGCGGCGAAGCGGACTTCCCTCGATGCGACCGCGCAGCACGAACTCGTCTCCGCCTCGCACGCGCGCTTCCAGACGGACGCTGGCGCCGGACGCAGGGTCGGACACGCGCGTGGAATCCTGCACGCCACCGGGCGGCTCGCGAGGTGTGACCACTCAGTGACTACGTCCGTGCCCTGCTCAAGAGGAGCGGGGAAGCCCATCCGGCTGAGCGCGCGGGGTCCGCACCGGAAGCTCGACTGACGTGAACGGGAAACAGGCGACGGATGACCTCGCTGCTACCGGGCGCCGAGCCAGACCAGCCGGCGCGTCAGGATCGTGCCCCCGACCGCGGCCCGCACCGTGTAGACGCCCGGCGCCAGGCCCGCCGGCCGCCACTCGCGCTCCGCCCTCCCCGCCTCGAACTTCTCCCCTGCGATCGGCCGCGCCACCTCGCGCCCCGCAACGTCCAGCACCGTCACCGTCACCACGGCCGGCCGCGCCAGCTCGACGCCGAAGCGCACCAGGCCGCGCGAAGGGTTCGGCCACGGCGCCCGGAACCTGAGCGCCGGATCGCCCGGCTCGACGCCGGCCCGGCCCACAATGGTGAAGACCGCATCGCTGGCGTCGCTGCCGGCGGTCCACGCCTCGTAGGGGGTCAGCCTCACCCGCGCCAGCCCCGTCGCCATGTTGGGGACTGTCACCGCGGCGGTGTTCGACTCCGAGCCACCCTCGTTGCCCACGAGCAGTTCGTAGGTCGCGCCGTCGTTCGCCGAGAACCACACGTCGGCGCGCTCGGCACCCAGCCACTGCACGACCTGCTCGCCGTCGGCCGCCCAGGTCTCGCCACCGTTGGGGTAGGTGACGAAGTAGCGGTTGCAGTCGTACACGTACGCCGCCCCTGCGTCCGTCCCCGCCCCGTCGTTCATGGATGCGCCGACGATCACGTCGGCGAAGCCGTCGCCGTTCACGTCGCCGGCCGTACCCACGGCCTGGCCGAACTGGTCGTTCGCCGAACGGCCGGTCAGGATCATGTCCGCCGTGTTGTCCGCGCGCCAGCCGCCGTAGTAGACGTAGGCCCGTCCGGCGTTCGTGCCGCCGGCGTCGTTCCAGTACGCCCCGACGACGACGTCGGCGTAGCCGTCCCCGTTCACGTCCCCGGCCGTCCCCAGCGCGGAACCGAAATAGTCGGCCCCCGCCGCACCTGTGAACACGAGGCCGCCCGCGACCGAGCTGGCCGCGCCGTAGAAGAGGTACGCCCGCCCGGCGTTGGTCCCGCCGGCGTCGTTGTTGGGCGCCCCGACGAGGACGTCGGCGTAACCGTCGCCGTTCACGTCCCCGGCCGCACCCACGGCGCGGCCGAAGTAGTCGCCCGCCGCCGTCCCCTTCATGGTCACGTCGGGCACGGCGTCGGGGCTGACCGCCCCGTAGAAGATGGACGCCATCCCGGCCGTCGTGCCGCCGGCGTCGTTCTCGGGGGCCCCGACGATCACGTCGTCGTAGCCGTCGCCGTTCACGTCCCCGGCCGTCCCCACGGCCCAGCCGAAGTAGTCGCCCGCCGCCACGCCCGTGAGCGTCCAATCGGCGGTGGCGTCGGGACTCGGGCCGCCGAAGAAGACGTAGGCCCGGCCGGCGTTGGTGCCGCCCGCATCGTTGTAGTGCGCACCCACGATGACGTCGTCGTAGCCGTCGTGGTTCACGTCCCCGGCCGTCCCCACCGCGTAACCGAAGGCGTCGCTGGCCGCGGCTCCGGTCAACGTCATGTCGGCGACGGTGTCGGGACTCGTGCCGCCGAAGAAAACGTAGGCGCGGCCGGCGCCG
Organism: Candidatus Eiseniibacteriota bacterium; assembly: GCA_903921835.1. Lineage (GTDB taxonomy): Bacteria > Eisenbacteria > RBG-16-71-46 > RBG-16-71-46 > RBG-16-71-46 > CAIXRL01. The sequence goes on from CAIXRL010000702.1 coordinate 2,774, forward strand.
GAGCCGCCCGCGTCGTTCCCGTACGCTCCGACGACGACGTCGTCGTAGCCGTCCCCGTTCACGTCCCCGGCCGTGCCCACCGAGAGGCCAAAGTAGTCGGCGGCGGCCTCGCCGGTGAGGATCCAGTCCGCCACCGCGTCCGCACCCGGACCGCCGAAGTAGACATAGGCGCGACCCGCCTCCGCGCCGCCGGCGTCGTTGTAGTGCGCGCCCACGATGACATCGTCGAAACCGTCGCCGTTCACGTCCCCCGCGGTGCCCACCGAGATGCCGAACCGGTCCGTGGCCGCGGCGCCGAGGAGGGTCGGGTCCGTCCGGTTGGCGGCGGCCGGCGGCGGCCCCATGTCGTAGACGAAGGCCTGCCCGCCCTCGGGCCCGCCGACGTCGCTGCCGTAGGCGCCGACGATGATGTCGTCGAAGCCGTCGCCGTTCACGTCCCCGGCCGCCCCGACCTCGTAGCCGAAGTAGTCCCCGGCGTGCGCACCGTTCAGCGTCAGGTCCGCCACCGTGTCGGGGCTGGCGCCGCCGAGGAACACGAAGGCACCGCCGGCGTTCGACCCGGCGATGCTGCGGCCTACGGCGCCGACGATCACGTCGTCGTAGCCATCTCCGTTCACGTCCCCGGCTGTGCCCACGGAGTTCCCGAGTCTCTCGAACGCCGCGGATCCATGAACCGCGAGATCGGCGACGGCATTGGGGGTCGCCGCCCCGAAGTACACGTATGCCGCCCCGATGTTGTTCGCGCCGGTCCGGTTGTGGGCGAACGCCCCGACGATGACGTCGTCGTAGCCGTCTCCGTTCATGTCCCCCGCCGTGCCGACGGAGCAACCGAAGTACTCGGAGGTCAGACCGTTCGTCATCACCAGGTCGGCCACGGCGTTCGGGCTCGCCCCACCCAGGTACAGGTACGCCTTCCCCACCATGAACCCGCCGCCCGTCGGCAACGCCTGCGAGGCACCGACGATCACGTCGGCGTAGCCGTCATGATTCACGTCCCCCGCCGTGCTGACCGAGCAGCCGAAGTAGTCGCCCGACGCCTCGCCCGCCAGGATCAGGTCGGGCGTCGCGTCCATGCTCGCGCCGCCGAAGAAGACGTACGCCGTCCCGCTGCTCGACGCGCCCCCGTCGCCGTAGCGCGCGCCGACGACCACGTCGTCGTAGCCGTCGTGGTTCATGTCGCCGGCCGTACGCACCGCGAAGCCGAAGTTGTCCCCCGCCGACGCCCCGGTGAGCACCACGTCCGCCACCGCGTCCGCGCCCGGTCCGCCGAAGTAGATGTACGCCGCGCCGGCGTCCACCCCGGCCGCGTCGTTCCCGTACGCCCCAACGATCCAGTCGTCGTAGCCGTCGCCGTTCACGTCCCCAGCGGGCCCCACCGACATGCCGAAGTGGTCCCCCGATGCCACCCCGGTCATCGGGATGTCCGCCGTCGCGTCGGCCTTGGGACCGCCGAAGTAGATGCCGGCGTCGCCGGCCGGCGTGTAGGTCGTGCCGACGATCACGTCGGCGTAACCGTCGCCGTTCACGTCGCCGGCCGTGGCCACCGCGTAGCCCACGTTATCGTAGCTCCCACCGGTGGGCGCCATGATCACGGGGGGTGTGACGGCGCCGGCGGGAGTCGACGACAGCAGGCTCGGGAGGACGAGGAACCCCGCCAGCGAGAGCAGGGCGGGGAGGCTGGACGTGCGGGTGCGAGACATGGGGCCCCTCCGGTCAAGGGAGTCTTCCGAGAACGTCGTGGAGCGCGCCGACAAGCTTGGCTCCTCTCAGAGTTCCGTGAACACGGGGGCGCGGAGCTGATGGGAGCTGTTTGACGAGAAATCCTGGTTCATCCATGACCTTTCTTCTTCGCAAGAAGGAGGAGGGCCAGGGGAATGAACCAGAACCGTTGGGATAGTCCCGCTACCGATCCCGGACTGCAAGACCTCGAAGTGACGTTGCTGGAACCGGAGTACGCACGCCGACGGGGCCGGATCGAGGTGATCAGCCTGGCCCGGCGCACGGGGTCGCACCGCTGTCCGGATTGCGGACGCAGTCACGCGGAGGGTCTGTTCGGGGAGGCCGAAGCGGCCGGCTTCCGGGATTGCTCGGTCGGCGACTTCGAGACCTGCCTGGAAGCGGAACCGGTGCGGGTGGCGTGCTGCGGGGGGACGCGGACGGAGCGGCTGCCGTTCGTGATGCCGGGGTTCCGGATGAGGCGACAGTTCTTCGAGCGGATCGCGGCGCCGTGCACGCGGCTGCCGATCGCGATCGTGGCGCAGATGGCGACCCTGCCGTGGGCGACCGCGGCCAGGATCGACGCACGCGCGACCGAGCTGGGCTTGGGCGACCGCCCGCTGGACCTGCAGGCGCTGCGCTGGATCGGCGGGGACGAGACGAGATGTCGTGGACCGGAGGCCGGCGGTACTTCACGATCGTGACCGATCTTCTCGCTGGCCGAGTGGTGTGGATCGGCGACGGCAAGGGGCGCAAGGGACTGCTGCCGTTCCTGAGGGCGTTGCGTGCGAAGGGGTGGAGCCAAGATCCGCGGGGTGGTCAGCGACCTGGGCTACCAGTCGATCATCGCCCGCCGCCTGCCGCGGGCGGTCCACATCCTCGACCGCTTCCAAATGGTGCTGTGGGTCAACGAGGCCCTGAACCAGATCCGGCGGCGGCCGTTCTCGGGCACGCCGCGCGACGAGTTGGGCCAGACCCTCGAGGTGAAGAAGTGGCTGCTGCCATCCGCCCGCGAGGATCTCGAGCACGAGCACAGGCTGCTCCTGAACGAGCTGAAGGAACTCAACCAACCGCTCCATCAGGCCCAACTGCTCGAGGAGCAGCTGCGCGGCATCCTGCGCCATCCGTGGAAGTACTTCGGCGCGCTGCGCAATTGGTTGCACGACTGGATCCTGGCGGTGCTCGGCAGCAACCTGCAGGAGCTCGAGAAGGTGGCCCACCGCATCGCAGATCATCTCGACGCGGTCATCGCCGGCAGTCAACACGACGTGCCGCCCGGCCTGGTCAAGGCCATCAACAGCAAGATCGCGGCACTGCGCTTCCAGGCTCGCGACTACCGCGACCCGGAGTACTTCAAGCTGAAGTTCCTTCAGCGCTGCGGCCTGCCTGACCATCCGTGGGCGAGAATCGTGCTGTGATTACGGAAATATGAGAGGAGCCTCAAATGCCCACGGATGCCCGCGCGTTCCCGGACCAGCCCATAGCCCATCTCCGCATCAGGCTGCGCGACAACCGCTTCGTGCGGGCAGCCGCAATGGTCTCCAAATCATCGGGTTCTCGGTTCGATTCCAAGGCGGCGCCCCAACCGTGCAGGTCCGGCCTGCCTGAGAAGGCCGGCGAATCCGACGGGGCTACCCTGTCACCGTCGGGGAAGTGAGGCGGGTGTGTCCGTGCTTTGTTGCCGGCTCGCGAGCGCGTGGCCGTGACGGGACTGCGAATCTCCAGCTCGAGTCCCGTGGGCCGCGGAAAACGGTATCAATGGCCGATCGCACCAGCGCGCTCCGACTTGCGGGGTGAGATAAGGCAACCCGGCGAGGCGCCTGCCAGGCCAGCCGCAGGCGATGCTCTCATGCTGAGCGGCGGGGCGACGTAGACGCAGGAGTGCGACTAGCCCGCATTATTCATGAGCCCGCGGCCTACGAGCGCGATCTGCGCGTCATCCGGACCCACCTTCGGTGGGTACCCCGAAGCTCGACCGGCCGCTGTCCTCATCGTGTGGACAACAC
>CAIXRL010000703.1 GCA_903921835.1 Candidatus Eiseniibacteriota bacterium
CAACACGATGAGGACAGCGGCCGGTCGAGCTTCGGGGTACCCACCGAAGGTGGGTCCGGATGACGCGCAGATCGCGCTCGCAGGCGGCGGGCTCATGAATGATCCGGGCTAGGATCGCGGCCTGCGAGTTCGCCGCGGCGCGTCCCGGTGGACCACTTGCCGGCCCGGCCTGCCCGGACGGCCGTTCATGTTCTCGCGTGCGGCCGACCATGGCCGAAATGGGCCCGCCTATACGAGCAGGACAGTCGGCTCGCCGCCCCGCCACCCGCGTCGAGCCACGCGCGCTCACGCGCCAGGGCGCCGAGACCCTCGGCACCCTGACTCGGCCGACGGCAGCCGGAACTCGCCGCCAACCGCGGGGAACCCGCACCGGCGCACGCTGATGAGCCCGAACCGCCACGGAGAGATACGCGGTCTCTGCCTACATGCCTGCAGACATTGGCGCGCGGGCGAATGACGGCTAAGATCGAGCGAAGGTCTCTGGTTGGCTTTGGCGCGAGTGCCCGCACTGGGGCTGCCGCTCCCCGCGCGGGGTTTGGGCATTCTGCGGCTTGGATGGGATCGCTCATGTTGGATCTTTGCCCTTCATTCACCGGGCGGCTCGAGTTCTCCCGCCGGCCGCTCGCCGCCCTCGCGCTCGCCCTCCTCGCGGTCGGGGCCCTGGCCGCCGCCGGCGAATCGTCGGCCGACCCGCTGTTCGCCGTGCGGTTCCCTCCCCTCGCCACGGGGATCTATCCCCAGTCCGTGGCGATCGCGGACCTGAATGGAGACGGGATCGCCGACCTGGTGGTGGCGAACGTCGGCACTCCCTCCGCGCCTGGCAAGACAGTGTCGGTGCTGCTCGGCGAGGGCAACATGACCTTCCGGCCGAAGACGGACTACGCGACGGGCCTGGAGCCCTTCTCCGTGGCGATCGGGGATCTGAACCGGGACGGCAAACCCGACCTGGCGGTGGCGAACGCCGGCGCCAACACGGTCTCGGTGCTGCTCGGCAAGGGCAGCGGCACGTTCGGGGCGAAGACGAACTTCGTGACGGGGAGTTACCCCTACTCCGTGGCGATCGCGGACCTGAACGGGGACGGGAGCCTCGACCTGGCTGTGGCGTCGTACTTCGACGCGGTGTCGGTGCTGCTGGGCAACGGCAACGGCACGTTCGGATCGAAAACCGATTTCGCGACGGGAACCTATCCCTACTCCGTGGCGATCGGGGATCTGAACGGGGACGGGAAGCCCGACATCGTCGAGGCGAACTACGTCGACAACACGGTGTCGGTGCTGCTCGGCAACGGCGACGGCACGTTCGGGGCGAAGACGGACTTCGCAACGGGGAGCGCTCCCTGGTCCGTGGCGATCGGAGACCTCAACGCGGACGGGAATCTCGACCTGGCGGTGGCGAACAGCGTCGACAACACCGTGTCGGTGCTGCTCGGCAACGGCAATGGCACCTTCAGGGCGAAGCAGGACTTCGCGACCGGGAGCTTTCCCAACTCCGTGGCGATCGGCGACCTGGATGGCAACAGGATCCCCGACCTGGCGGTGGCAAGCGGTGGTGGGGCCTCTGTGCTGCTGGGCAATGGCGACGGGACGTTCGGGGCGAAGACGGACTTCCCGACGGGAAACACACCGTGGTCCGTGGCGATCGGGGACCTGAACGGTGACGGGCGACCCGACATGGCGGTGGCGAACTACTATTCCAGCACGGTGTCGGTGATGGTCAACACGGGTGGCGTAGCGTGGATAGGCGTGGGATCAGCGCCTGCACCGGCTGGAACACTGGGAGTGCGTTCCTGGCCCAATCCCCTCGTGGCCGGTGCCACCGTCTCCTACAGCCTGCCCACGCGCGCGGACGTCAGCGTGTGCGTCTACGATCTCGCCGGGCGGCTGGTCTCGACGCTTGCCCGGGGCACCATGCCCGCCGGGGTTCACGAGGCCCACTGGAACCTGCGGGGCGTCGGGGGCGCGAAGGTCGATCCAGGAGTCTATCTGGTCGAGCTTCGCGCGGGCGCGGAGCGAACGATGGCTCGCGCGGCAGTGCTGCGGTGACGATGGGCTCGCCGTGGAGGAGCTGACCGCGCGCGCGGGCGGCCGAACTCCTGCCACGGTGCGAAGGTAGAATCGCGCCCATTGAGCCGGTACGCGCGACTCCCCGTTTCGGTGCTCAGGAACTCGCTTTCCATCCTGGCCGGCCGAGACCGCGTGTAAGGGCGATCTTCAGGCAGTCCACGCATCGGTCCCGGGCCGGAGCCCCGGTACCGAGATGCTCAGTGACGTTCGCGCCGCACAGTGCGATTGGCCAGTCCGACTTCAACACGAGGTGCGCGACCAGCTCGTCCGCGTCCGAACGCGAGAGGGCCTCGTCCAGCAGCGTGGCGACGCCACCCCCCTTGAACTCCGTCATGGTCCACCTCCAACTCTTGTGGGCACCCTGCAGCCCGTATTCACGCGGGCGACCTAGCCCGCATTATTCATGAGCCCGCGGCCTGCGAGCGCGATCTGCGCGTCATCCGGACCCACCTTCGGTGGGTACCCCGAAGCTCGACCGGCCGCTGTCCTCATCGTGTGGACAACAC
>CAIXRL010000704.1 GCA_903921835.1 Candidatus Eiseniibacteriota bacterium
CGCCGGCCATGCGCTCGGCTTCCTCGACGGCGCGCGTGATGCTCGCGACGGTCTTGTCCAGATCCACGACCACGCCGCGGCGCAGCCCCTCGCTGGGCGCGTTGCCAACGCCGACCACGCGCAGCTCGCCGCTCTGGCTCCGGTCGGCGATGATGCACGAGATCTTGGTCGTGCCGATGTCGAGTCCGACGAAAATCCTTGTCGCCTGGGCCATGGGGTTCCCTCCCGCACGTTGTCTCGATTGGCCGCTAGCTGGTTACTCGCTACCCGTCTTCGGCGGCGTCACTGCCGCCGGTTGTGCGTCACGCACGATGATCTGGTCCGGGAATCGCACGTCGACCTCGCCGGGCTTCACGCCCTTCCGCTCGAGATCGGCGAGCGTTGCCCGCAGTCCGGACAACTGCCGCGTCGTGACCGGCCACGCCGGCCCCAGCACGCAAATGCCGTTCATCAACACGAGCCGGGTGGTCCTCGCCTGCGCGACGTCCACCTCGGAGACCTGGCCCGCGAGACGCAGCGCATTGTCACCCAAAACCGCCGCCCACGCGAGTCCTCTCTGGACCTGGGGCGTGCAAATTTGCGATCCGGGCCGGTAGGCGGAGAAGTCCGCGCCGGTGAGAAGCGGCACATCGGCGACGACGCCGGCCTGGAGCGGCTCGAGCAGGACGCCCGCGGTGTCGATCTCCCACGGCTCGCCGTGCACCACGGCCAGCGCCGCGACGCGCTCGACGACGCGCACGTCGATGCCACGCAGCCCCATGCGATTCACCTCGGCGCGCTCGACGCGCGGATCCATCAGCACGCGCTGGCGCACGCCGGAGAGGTCCAGCGCGAGCAGGTCCTGGCCCTCGATCACGGCGGCGTCGCGGCGCACGCGCGCGGCGTCCAGATAGCGCAGCCCCGAGACGCGCACACCGGTGAGCACCGCGTAGCGGCGGCGCAGTTCCCGCCACGGCAGCATCGCGAGCAGGCCGATCACGAGCAGCGTCCCGATCACCAGCAGCGCGCGCCGCAGCAGCCCGCTCCCCGGCCCGCCACGCGCCGGCCGGTGCGGTTGCATGGCACGCCCCTGGTAGCTCGGCATCAGCGCGTCCCTGCCGCGGGCGGCTGCAGCCGCCGCACGACGTCGTCGGCCAGCCTGCTCACGTCGCCCGCGCCCAGCGTGAGGATGGTGTCTCCCGGCCGCGCGGCGGCGACGGCCGCGGCGACCGCGTCGGCGCCGCTGGCCGCGTACACCACCTGCGTCGATCCGTGCGCCTGCGCGGCGTCCACGATCGTGCGGCCGCCCACGCCCTCGATGGGCGCCTCGCCCGCGGCGTAGACGTCCATGACCCAGACGTGGTCGGCGTCTCCGAAGCAGCGCCCGAACTCCTCGCGCAGCGCAGCCGTCCGCGAGTAGCGGTGCGGCTGGAACACGACCAGCACGCGGCCGCCGAGCTGCTTCGCGGCCGCGAGCGTCACGGCGACCTCGGTCGGGTGGTGGCCGTAGTCGTCGATGACGCGCACGCCGCCCACCTCGCCGCGCGTCTCGAAGCGGCGGCCGACGCCGGGGAACTCGGCGAGCGACTCGGCGATGTGCCCGAAACCCACCTCCAGCTCGAGCCCAACGGCGACCGCCGCGAGCGCGTCGAGCACGTTGTGCCGACCCGGAACCTGCAGGCTCACGCGGCCCATCTCCACACCACCTGCAACGACGCCGAAGCTCGCGGCGTGGGGCCGCAGCCGGACGTCCACCGCCCGCACCTCCGCCTCCTCGCGCGTGCCGTAGAGCAGCGTTCTCTTGGTCACGAGCGGCAGGATGGCGCGAACGTGTTCGTCGTCCACGCACAGCACGCTGACGCCGTAGAACGGCACGCGGTTCGCGAAGTAGACGAACGCCTGCTTCACCTCGTCCAGGCCGGCGTAGTGGTCCAGGTGCTCGCGGTCGATGTTGGTCACCACCGTGACCGCGGGCGCCAGGCGCAGGAACGAACCGTCGCTCTCGTCGGCCTCGGCCACCAGGAAGCGGCCGTGCCCGAGCCTGGCGTTGGCGCCGATCGCGCGCACGCGGCCCCCGACCACGATCGTCGGGTCGAGCCCTCCCCGGCTCAGCACCGCCGCCACCATGGACGTGGTCGTGGTCTTGCCGTGCGAGCCGCCCACCGCGACGCCGTACTTCATGCGCATCAACTCGGCGAGCATGTCGGCGCGCGCGATGATCGGGATGTTGGCGGCGCGGGCCGCCTCGAGCTCGGGATTGTCGGGACGGACCGCCGACGAGTAGACCACGACCTGCGCGCCCTCGACGTTGGAGGCCGCGTGCCCCGTGAACACGCGCCCACCCAGCTCCACGATGCGCTGCGTCACGTCGGAGGCCTTGAGGTCGCTGCCGGCGACCTGGTAGCCCATGTTGAGCAGCACCTCGGCCAGCCCCGACATGCCGCTGCCGCCGATGCCGATGAAATGAATCCTGTGGGTGTGTCCGTACACTAGCGGCCGCCCCCCGCCACCGGCTCCTCGCCGTCCGGCTCGCCCCCGCCCTCGGCCCAGTGCAGGAGCGAGCGGGCGATTCGCGCCGCGGCATCCGGGCGCGCGAACAAGCGCGCGTTCGAGGACATACGCGACAGCGCCTGCCGGTCCGCGAGCAGGTTCGCCACGTCCTTCGCGAGCCGCTCGCCGTTCAACTCCGCGTCGGGGATGAGCACCGCGGCGCCGCGGTCCACGAGATTCGCGGCATTGTCCTGCTGGTGGTTGTGCGCGGCGTGGGGATACGGCACCAGGATCGCGGGCAGGCCGCAGACGGCGATCTCGGCCAGCGTCATCGCGCCGGAGCGGCTCACCACCAGGTCCGTGGCCGCGTACGCCATGTGCATGTTCTTCACGAACGGCAGCACCGTCGCCGGCAGCGCGTCCTTCTGCACCGCGGCCTTCACCTTCTCGAACTCGCTGCGCCCCGTGACGAGCAGGCACTGCAGGTCCACGCGGCCCTTCAGCCGGCGAAGCATGTCCAGCGCCGCATCGTTGATGCGCGATGCGCCCTGGCTGCCGCCGGTGACGAACACCGTCGGGCGGCCCGGCTCGAGCTTGAACTCGCGCAGCGCGGCCTCGCGGTCGCCGGTGAGGATGTGCGCACGGACGGGATTACCCGTGATCTTGAGGTGGTCGCGGCGCGGGAAATACGAGCGCGCCTCGAGGACCGACAGGTGCACCTCGCTCGCGATGCGCGCGAGCATGCGGTTCGCGAGCCCCGGCACGCTGTTCTGTTCCTGCAGGATGAGCGGGCGGCCGAGCAGCCGGGCGGCGAACGCGACGGGTGCGCTCACGTACCCGCCCGTGCCGAGCACGACGCGGGGATTCTCGGTGAGCACGAGCACGAACGCCTGCAGCAGGCCGGCCAGGTTGACCAGGGCGGCCCACGGCCACGTCCACCGGCGCGTGCGCGAGAAACCGCTCCCGGCGACGAAGCGGATCCGGAAGCCCGCTTCGGGGACCGCCTGCGCCTCGAGTCCCCTGCGGGTGCCGACGAACACCACGTCGCAGTCGCGGCGCATGCGCTTGAGTTCCTCGGCGACGGCGATGCCGGGAAACACGTGCCCGCCGGTGCCGCCACCGGCGATGAGGATCTTCATGCGGCCTCCCGCGACCACCGCTGGCGCGTGAGCGCTTCGGTCTCGCCGTTGAGGGCGCTGATGCGATACAGGATGCCGACCGCGGCCAGGTTCACGAGGAGTGCCGAGCCGCCGTACGAAACGAACGGCAGCGGCAACCCCGTGGTGGGCGCGAGCCCTGTGGCCACGGCCAGGTTGGCCAGTGCGTATAGACCGATCTGCACGGTGAGTCCTCCCGCCACCAGGGCGGCAAAGGGTTCGGAGCAGCGCGCAGCGACGCGCATGCCGCGCCAGAGGAAGAGCCCGAGAGCGACCAGCAGCGCGGTCGAACCCAGCAGCCCGAGTTCCTCGGCGATGATCGAGAAGATGAAATCGGTGTGCGCCTCGGGCAGGAAGAGCAGCTTCTGCATCCCCGCTCCCAGCCCGCGGCCGAAGAGCCCGCCCGAGCCGATGGCGATGAGGGATTGGTTCAGCTGCCAGCCCGCCTCGCGGGCGTCCACCTGTCCGTTGAACAGGAATGCCAGGAACGTCTGCACGCGTCCCATCTGGTAGGGATGCGTGGCCAGCGCGAGCGCGACGAATCCGACGCCCGCGCCGACGGGCGCGAGCAGGTGGCGGATCGGCGCGCCCGACAGGAACAACATCACGAAACCCGTCATGAGCAGCAGTCCCGCCGAGCTCAGGTTGGGCTGCTTGAGGATGAGGCCGGCGACCAGGCCGGTCATGAGCAGCGGGGGCATCAGCCCGCGCCAGAAACCGAGTTCGCCGACCGGCCGGCGCTTGAGCCACCAGGCGAGGAACAGCACCGTCGCGAGCCGCGCGAGGTCGGTCGGCTGCAGCGACATGAACCCCATGCGCAGCCAGCGCGTCGCGCCCTTGGACATGTGGCCCATCACGACGACGACGACGAGCAGCACGCCGGCGCCCGCGACCAGCGTGGGGGCCCAGGCCTCGAGCCGGCGCAGGCTCACGAAGCGAGCGCAGCCGAACAGGACCGCGACTCCCAGCACGGTGCGGATCAACTGCTGGCGCAGGAAGTAGTTCTCGTCGTGATAGTGGACGAAGGCGTAGAACGAGCCCGACGAGTACACCATCACCAGCCCCGCCGTGGTCAGCACGAGCGCCAGTGCCAGCAGCCAGCGATCCCCACGCATCACGTGCCTGCGCCTCCCTGCGCCAGCCGGCGGACTTCGTCCTTGAAGCGCCGCCCGCGGTCCTCGTAGTCCTGGAACATATCGAAGGACGAGCAGCCTGGCGAGAGCAATACGATGCCATCGGGCACGGCCGCGCGCCAGGCGGCCGCTACCGCGTCCGCCAGCGTGGCCGCATGCTCGGCGGGCACGCCCGTCCAGGCGCGCTCCATGGCCG
>CAIXRL010000705.1 GCA_903921835.1 Candidatus Eiseniibacteriota bacterium
CGCCATCGGGCTCGCCGCCGCCGAGCGCCTGCCGTCGCTGCCGGGCGAGCGCGCCGGCCTGGAGGCGCGGATCGCGGCCGACGCCGAGGGTGCGCGCCGCGCCGAACCGGCCGCGTTCCTCGCGCAGCAGATCCACGCGCGGACCCTTGCCCGTCTCGAGCGCGAGCCGGTCGAGGACTACCGCGTGGACTTCGAGGACGGCTACGGCGTGCGCGGCGACGCCGAGGAGGACGGCCACGCGGTCGCCGCCGCGGAAGCCATGGCGCGCGCGCAGGCCGCGGGCACGCTGCCGCCGTTCACCGGCATCCGCATCAAGCCGCTGACCGTCGCGAGCGCGCGCCGCGCCGCGCGCACGCTCGAGCTGTTCACGGCCACGCTGCTCGCGCGCACCCGCGGTGCGCTGCCCGCGAACTTCGTGGTGACGCTTCCCAAGGTGGCGTGCGCCGCCGAGGTCGGGGCGCTCGTCACGCTGCTCGAACGGCTGGAGCGTGCGCACGCCCTCGCGCCCGGGGCGCTGCGCTGCGAGCTCATGCTCGAGACGCCGCAGGCGGTCCTCGACGAGGACGGCCGCGTGCCCCTGCGCGCGCTGGTCGCGGCGGCCGGCGGGCGCTGCCGCGGCGTCCACGTGGGTGTCTACGACTACACGGCGGCGCTCGGCGTGGCGGCGGCCGACCAGGGGCTCGCCCACCCGGCCGCGGCGTTCGCGCGGCAGGTGGCGCAGGTCGCGCTCGCCGGCAGCGGCGTCACGCTCTCGGACGGCGCGGTCACCACGCTGCCGATCGCGCCCCACCATCCTCCCGCCGAGGGCGGTGCGCTCACGGCGGTGCAGGTGGAGGCGAATCGCAAGGCGGTGCACGGCGCGTGGCGCACGCACTTCGAGGCGGTGCGCCGGGCGCTGCGCGAGGGCTGGGCACAGGGCTGGGACCTGCACCCGGCGCAGTTGCCGACGCGGCACGCTGCGGTGATCGCCCACTACCTCGAGGGACGCGACGAGGCGACGACGCGGCTGCGCGCGCTGGTGGAACGCGCCGCGCGGGTGAGCGTGCACGGCGGCGCGATGGACGACGCCGCGACGGGCCAGGGACTTCTCAACTTCTTCGTGCGCGGGCTCGCCAGCGGCGCGCTCACGGAACCGGAGGCGCTCGCCACGGGCCTCACGCTCGAGGAACTGCGCACGTGCGACTTCACGCGCATCGTGGTCGCGCGAGCGGGGCACTGACCGAGGCGCGGACCCGGGCCGGCCACCAGCCCGGACTGATTTGAAAGTGCGCCGCAAGTTCCCCGGAACTCGTGGGGCAGGCACTCTCAGGGCTCGTGGTGGCGACAGGCCATGACCACTACTCATGAGCCTGCGGTCTGCGAGCGCGGAATGCGCGCACGGTGTCCGAAGCGCGGCATCACCGCCCTCACGTGGTGCACCTCGCCATGCGCTCGCCGCGCTGGATGAGCGGGCGCGCGAGTTCGGTCAGCGCCGCCTTCAGGCATGCCACGAGCGACGCGTCGTCCGGCATCGCATCGGCGACTTCCGCGCCCCGGCGCGCCTCGGCCGCGCCGGAGCCGAGGCCGCGCAG
>CAIXRL010000706.1 GCA_903921835.1 Candidatus Eiseniibacteriota bacterium
GCTGCTGCACGCGGCCGCCTCGGTGTACGGCGAGATCGGCGGCGTGCAGGTGCTCTCCAACGAGGGCCTCTCCAAGACGCAGATCGAGGAGCGGGTTGCCGCCGAGGTCGCCCACTGGCGCGACGGCGGGCTGTTGCTGACCGATTTCTGGGGCGGTTCGTGCCACACCTGTGCCATGGCCGCCGCGCGGGGCAACGGCAGCATCGTGCTGCTCACGGGCGTCAACCTGCCCATGCTGCTCGACTACCTGCACAACCGCGGGCGCTTCGGCGTGGATGCGCTGGCCGACCGCATGCAGCAGCGCGGGCGCGACAACATCCGCACCCAGCGCGGCCCTGGCCCCGGCGCATGAGCTGGATCCTGCACCGCATCGACGATCGCCTCATCCACGGCCAGGTCCTGGTGGCGTGGGGGGGACGGTTGAACCCCGACAGGATCTGGCTCGTGGACGACGCCGTGGCGGCCAACGAGTGGGAGCGCCGGCTCTACCTGGACGCGGCGCCCGGAATCGACGTGCGCGTGGTGAGCGTCGCCGAGGCCGCCGCGGCGCACGCGGCCGAGGCCGGCGCGCCGGGCGCGGCCTTCCTGCTGGTGCGCGACCTCGTGACGGCGCTGCGGATGGTCGAGGCCGGTGCGGTCGTGCCCGCGTTCAACGTCGGCGGCCTGCACTACGCGCCGGGCCGGACCAAGCTCAACGAGTTCGTCTACCTCGACGACGCCGATCGCGTGGCCGCGCGTGCTCTCCTCGCCCGCGGCGTGGCGCTGGAGGCCCGGGACGTGCCCGCGTCACGGTCGCAGTCGCTCGTGGCGCTCGAGCCCGCGCTGGCGCCGTGACGCTCCAGCTCCTGCTCACGCTGCTGCTCGGAGGGCTGGCCACGCTCGACGCCACGCCGGTGGCGCAGACGCTGCTTTCCCAGCCGCTCGTCACCTCGACGCTGCTCGGCCTGCTCTGGGGCGACGCCCATACCGCGCTGGCGGTGGGTGTCGTGCTGCAGATCCTGGCCGCGAGTACGACGCCGCTGGGCTCGCGCACGCCCGAGGACTACGCCGCCGGCGGGGTCGTCGGCGTGGGACTCGCGCTGGCGCTCGCGCACGGCGTCACCCTCCAGCCCTGGCGCGACGCCGCGCAGCTCGCGGGCGTCTTCGCCGGCATGCTCGCGGCCACGAGCGGCGTGCCGCTCATCAAGTGGCAGCGCCGCCGCAACGAAGGCCTGAGCCGCTGGTGCGAACGCGAGCTGCGCGCGGGGAACGAAAGCGCCCTGGGGCATGCGAGCCTGGCGGGCGTGACCATGGCGTTCGCCGTCGGCGTCGCGCTCTGCGCGGCCTGGCTGGCGGGCGGGATCGTGCTGCTGCGGCCGTTCGTCGAGCACGAATCGCTGCGGCTCTCGCGCGCGTGGACGCTGGCGCAGCCGTTGTGGATGGGCTACGGCCTCGCGCAGCTGCTGCACGCGTTCGTGCAGCGCCGCATGACGCGCCTGGGCGTGTTCGGCGCGGCCATGATCGGCGCGTGGCTCACGCTCGTGATGGGCACGCCGTGAGTGGCCGCCTGCGTCCCCTGACGCTGTGGCGGGTCGCGCTGCGCGCGAACCTGCTGCAGTCCACGTGGAACTTCGAGCGCCAGCAGGGTCTGGGCTGGGCGTACGCGCTGCAGCCCGTGCTCGAGGCGCTCTACGGTGACGCCGGGACGCGCCGCGCGCGGCTGGCCGAGCACACCGCGTACTTCAACACGCAGCCGACGCTGGCCTCGCTCGCGCTGGGCGTCGCGGCGCGCCTGGAGGAGGAGCGCGCAGGTGGCGCGGGGCCGGACGAGGCAGGCATGGCGCGCGTCAAGGCGGCCCTGGGATCGGCGCTCGCGGCGCTGGGCGACCGCCTGTTCTGGTTCTCGCTGCGGCCCTTTGCCGCCGCGCTCGGCGTGCTGGTGGCGCTTGCGCATCCCGAGGCGCCATGGGGGGCGCTGGTGCTCTGGCTGGTCTACGCGGTTCCGCACCTGGTCGTGCGTTTCCTCGGCGTCGGCCTGGGCTACGCGCAGGGTCCCGCCGTGCTCGGCGGGCGTCTGCGGCGAAATCTCGAGCGCGCGGTGTCGCTGCTCGCCTACGCCGGCTGCGTCGTCCTGGGCGTGCTCGTGGCGTATGCCCTGGTCCCCGGAGGCGAAGTGCGCTCGTTCGCGGTACAGTCCGCGCTCGCCGCCGGTCTGGGTCTGGGACTGCTGTCGGCGCAGCGCGCGCGTCCGTCGCCCACGCAGTGGGCACTCGGGCTCGGCGTGCTGGTCCTCCTGGCGGCGTGGCTGCGCCAGGGCTGATTCATCGGAGGATACTATTGGCTGAGGTCCAGCTTCTCATTCGCAACCAGCTCGGCCTGCATGCGAGGGCGTGCGCCCTGTTCGTCAAGGCCGCCTCCAGGTTCAAGTCCGACGTTCTCGTTTCGCGCGACGACCTCGAGGTGAACGGCAAGAGCATCATGGGCGTCATGATGCTGGCCGCCGAGGAGGGCGCCACCATCACCGTGCGCGCCAGCGGCCCCGACGAGAAGGAGGCGCTGGAGGCGCTGCGCGATCTCGTGGACGGCAAATTCGGGGGCGAGCCATGAGACTTTCCGGTATTGCCGCTTCTCCAGGCCTCGCGCTCGGTCCCATCTTCCGCTTCGAGCGCGAGGAGTTCGCCGTGCGCGAGATCGAGCTCATGCCCGAGGCGGTCGAGGGCGAGCTGGAGCGCTTCCACGCCGCGCTCGAGGTTTCGCGGCGCGACCTCGCGGGCATCCGCGACGGCATTGCGGCCGAGCTCGGGGAGACGGACGCGCGCATCTACGACGCGCACCTGCTGATCCTGGACGACCCGGAGCTGCTCGAGTCGGTCGAACGGGGCATCCGGGCGCAGCACCGCAATGCCGCGTTCGTGTTCCGCGCGTACATGACCGGGATCGCGTCCACCTTCGACAACGTCGAGGACGAGTACCTGCGTGAACGCCGCGCGGACATCGCGGACTGCGCGCGCCGCGTGCTGCGTCATCTGCTCGGAACGGGCACGCGCCAGTTCGACGAGCTGCGCGAACCCGCCATCGTGGTCGCTCACGACCTGGGTCCCAGTGAGGTGGCGATGCTGCCGCGCGACAAGGTGCTCGGTTTCGTGCTCGAGGTCGGCGGTCGCACCTCGCACGGCGCGATCGTCGCGCGTGGCCGCGGCATTCCCGCGATCGTGAGCGTGCCCGCGGCGCTGCAGAGCGTTCGCACCGGCGCCACCGCCGCGATCGACGGCTACCTGGGCGTGCTCGAAACGGACCCGGGCGAGAGCGCGCTGGCCCAATACCGTGTGCGCATGGAGCGCGCCCGCGTACGCACCGAGTCGATGCGCTCGCTGGAGCACGAGCCGGCGGTGACGCGCGATGGCCACAAGCTCGAGCTGGGCGCCAACCTCGAGCTGCCGGGCGAGGCCGCCGCCGCCGCGGTCTCGGGCGCCGATGGCGTCGGGCTCTTTCGCACGGAGTTCTTCTACCTCAACCGCACCGAGCGGCCGACCGAGGAGGAGCAGTACCAGGCCTACCGCTACGTCGCCGAGCGCATGCAGGGCCGGCCGGTGATCTTCCGCACCATGGACCTGGGCGGCGACAAGGTGGCGTCCTACCTGGGCGTGACCCACGAGACGAACCCCTTCCTCGGCCTGCGCGGGATCCGGCTCGCCCTGACGAGCCCGGAGATGTTCCGCACGCAGATCCGCGCCATCTACCGGGCCAGCGCGCACGGCCGCGTGCGCCTCATGTTTCCGATGGTCTCGGGCGTCGAGGAGCTGCACCGCGCGCTCCTGCTGCGCGACGAGGCGCTCGTGGAGCTGCAGGTGGCGGGGCAGGCGTACGACCCCAAGGTCGAGGTGGGCATCATGATCGAGACCCCGAGCGCCGTGTGGATGGCCGACGCGCTCGCCAGGCACTCGGACTTCTTCTCGATCGGGTCCAACGACCTCATCCAGTACACGCTCGCCATGGACCGCGACAATCCACGACTCGCGCATCTCTACGAGCCGCTCGACCCGGCGGTGCTGCGCAGCGTCCGGCACACGGTCGACGCGGCGCACGCCGCCGGCCGCTGGGTCGGCGTGTGCGGCGAGATGGCGGGCGATCCGCAGAACGCCGTGCTGCTGCTCGGGCTTGGCGTGGACGAACTGTCGGTGTCGGTGTACGACGTGCCGCGCGTCAAGTCCGCCATCCGTTCCGTGCAGTACGAGGCGCTGAGCGAACTCGCGGCCAGGGCCTTGCGCTGCGAGTCGGCCGAGGCCGTGCGCGCACTGATGCACCGCGAGGTCGACCGGCTGCTTCCCAGCTTCCTCGTCCAGGACCGCGCGCAGGAGACCGCGCCCCAGGGAGACGCATGACCCCCGAAAATGCCGTCGCTGGAGCCGCCGTACGCTCAGCGTGACGCGCGCGGCATGGCCGCGCTTATCGAGGCGATTCCCGATCACATCGAGCAGGCGCTCGTGCGCACCGAGTCCGCGCCGTGGCAGCTGCCCGTTCGCGCCCCCGAGCTGGTCGCCATCGGCGGCATGGGCGGCTCGGCGATCGCCGCAGAGCTGACCGGCGCCATGTGGGCCGACGAGATGCCGCGGCCATGGCTGGTCGTGCGCGACTACCACTGGCCGGCGTGCGTCGGGCCGAGGGCGCTCGCGGTGCTGTCCTCCAACTCCGGCAACACCGAGGAGACGCTGTCCCTGGAGCGCGAGGCCGCCGCGCGCGGCGTGCCGCGCGTCGGGCTGTCCTCGGGCGGCGAGCTGACGGACCGTCTGCACGCCGCGGGCGCGCACTGCCAGGCCGTCCCCTCCGGCATGCCGCCGCGCGCAGCGCTGTTCCACGCCTGGGTTCCCATGACGCGCCTGGTCTCGGCGCTCGGCTGGGTGCCGGACCCCGGGCCGGCGTGGCGCGAGGCCGCGACCCTGATGCGGGCGCGGCTCGCTGAGCTGGGCGCGCAGGTGCCGGAGAGCGCCAACCCGGCCAAGCAGCTCGCGCGTGCGTGCCATGGCAGGCTGCTGCTGGTCTACTCGGCCGCGGGTCCCACGGCCGCCGTCGCGCTGCGGCTGCGGCAGCAGCTCAACGAAAATGCTAAGCTCCTCGGCCATTCCGCAGCCGTGCCCGAGATGAACCACAACGAGATCGTCGGCTGGCAGGCCCCCGGGCCGCTCCATCGTGCGATCGCGGTGCTGGTGCTCCGGGACCGGGAGGACTCCGCCGAGGCGACGACGCGGCTGGATCTCACCGCGGAGTACGCGGCGCGCCAGGGTGCGGCCGTGCACGACATCCGGACCGTCGGGGAGAGCCGCATTGCGCGGCTGGCCTCGCTGGTGCAGTTCGGCGACCACCTGAGCCTCCACCTCGCGCTGCTCGGCGGGGTGGATCCGACGGACATCACGAGTATCGACGAGTTCAAGCGGCGGCTCTCCGAGCACGCTTCGCCGCGCACACGATAGTCCGGAGCATCGATGAACCGCGGGTTCATGAGTGCTCCGGGCCCGTTCCCGATGACGCCGGACGCAGCCGCTCCGGCGCGACACAACCCATAGGAGCAGCCGATGGCGTCCTGTCATCTCTTCACTTCCGAGTCGGTCACCGAAGGTCACCCGGACAAGATCGCGGACCAGATCTCCGACGCCGTGCTCGACGCCATGCTCACGCAGGACAAGATGAGCCGCGTCGCCTGCGAGACCCTGGTCACCACGGGACTCGCGGTCGTGGCCGGCGAGATCACGACCAAGGCGTATGTCGAGATCCCGAAGCTCGTGCGTTCGGTGATTCACGACATTGGCTACAACGACGCCGCCTACGGCTTCGACAGCCACACCTGCGCCGTGGTGACCACGCTCGACCAGCAGTCGCCCGACATCGCGATGGGCGTGAACACCGGCGGCGCGGGCGACCAGGGCATGATGTTCGGCTACGCGTGCAACGAGACCGCGGAGCTGATGCCGCTGCCGATCATGCTGGCGCACAAGCTGGCCATGCGCCTGTCGCAGGTGCGCAAGAAGGGCCTCGCGGACTACCTGCGCCCCGACGGCAAGACGCAGGTGACGGTCGAATACGAGGGCGACCGCCCCGTGCGGATCGACACGGTCGTGCTCTCGACGCAGCACAGCGAAGCGGTCGGCCAGGCCAGGATCAAGAAGGACATGATCGAGAAGGTGATCCTGCCGCTGCTGCCCAGGAAGCTGCTCAAGCGCGACAGGCCGGTGAAGTTCTACGTCAACCCGACCGGCAACTTCGTCATCGGGGGTCCGATGGGCGACTGCGGCCTGACCGGTCGCAAGATCATCGTGGACACCTACGGCGGCATGGGCCGTCACGGTGGCGGCGCGTTCTCGGGCAAGGACCCGAGCAAGGTGGACCGCTCGGCGTGCTACGCTGCGCGCTGGGTCGCCAAGAACCTTGTCGCCGCGGGCCTGTGCGACCGCTGCGAGGTGCAGGTGGCCTACGCGATCGGCGTCGCCGAGCCGGTGAGCGTGATGGTGGACAGCTTCGGCACCGGCAAGGTGAGCGACGTCAAGCTCACGAGCCTCGTGCGCAAGCACTTCGACCTCACGCCGCGCGGCATCATGGACGCGCTCAAGCTGCGCCGGCCGATCTACCGCAAGACGGCGGCCTACGGACACTTCGGACGCGCGGAGTTCTCGTGGGAGCAGACCGGCAAGGCCAGGCTGCTCGCCGCCAGCGCCCGCTGACGCGTCCGCGGCTCCCGCCTCCTCGCGGCCCCGGCTCGGAACCCCGAGCCGGGGCCGTTCGCGGGTGCGCCCGGCGCGCCGGGGATGCAGGTCTTCCGCCGGAGAACGGTCACACGGCCGTCGGGGCAACGACGTGCCGGGTGTGTGGCCTGCACGGCGGCGGCTGTGCCGGTGCCCCATGCGCCGCCGGCTCACCGCCGGGCCGGCTGGTTACGGGTGAGTGGCGATGGACGCCCCGCGGGGACCGTGCCATATTCCCGCCGCCTTTCCAGC
>CAIXRL010000707.1 GCA_903921835.1 Candidatus Eiseniibacteriota bacterium
GCAGGAAGCGGGTGCCGCGGATCGCCTTGGCCTTCTTCACCTTCTCGACCAGGTCGGCCGGGTACGCGATGGACGCCGTCGCGCCGTACGGTATGCCATGCGCCGCGAGGATCGCGAGCATGTCCTTCTTCGGGTGCGACTTCGGCGTGCCCGAAGGCGTGG
This sequence comes from Candidatus Eiseniibacteriota bacterium, assembly GCA_903921835.1. Taxonomy (GTDB): domain Bacteria; phylum Eisenbacteria; class RBG-16-71-46; order RBG-16-71-46; family RBG-16-71-46; genus CAIXRL01. Next base: position 163 of record CAIXRL010000707.1, read on the forward strand.
TCGTGGTCCACGCGCCCCAGGGCGTCGAGGACGAGCGCTGGATGCCGGTGTTCATGTACGCCTCGTTGTCGTAGCAGACGTACAGGATGTTCTCGTTGCGCTCGGCCGCACCGGAGAGCGACTGCAGGCCGATGTCGAACGTGCCGCCGTCGCCGGCCCACGCGAGCACGGTCGTCTCGGTGTCCCCTGCCATGTCCAGCGCCGCCCGGATGCCGGACGCCGTGGAGGCCGCGGTCTCGAACGCCGTGTGGAACAGCGGCACGCCGAGCGAGGACTGCGGATACGGGCCCGCGACGATGGTCCAGCAGCACGCCGGCAGCGAGACGATGGTCTTCGGACCCAGCGTCTTGAGCACGAGGCGCATCGCGAGGCTGCCGCCGCAGCCTGGGCACGCGAGGTGCCCGCTCGCCATGAGTTCCTCGTGCGGAATCAGTTCCTTGATCCGGATCTGGCTCATGCCTTCACCCCCACCCAGACGTCCTCGGGCTCGGGCTCGGCGCTCTTCGCGGCCGCCCTCGCCTTCGCGATGCAATCCATGATCGTGTCCGGCGTGACGTCGCGGCCACCGAGCCCCACGATGTAGCCGTGCACTCGCGGGCGCTTCGCGTCCGGCAGGTCGTACAGCGCCGCGCGGGTTTCCTCGGCGAAGATCCCGCAGTGCCCCGGCGAGATGTTGCGGTCCAGCACCGCGACGTCCTTGACGCCACCCAGCGCGCGACGCAGGTCCGCGGTCGGGAACGGCCGGAACATCTTCACCTTCACCAGGCCCACCTTCTGGCCGTCGTCGCGAAGCTGGTTGATGACGTAGCGCGCCGTCGAGGTGATCGTGCCCGAGGTGACGAGCACGAGGTCGGCGCCCTCGGTGCGATACGACTCGATGGGCCCGTAGGAGCGCCCAAACCGCCCGCCCCACTCGGCGTCGATCGCGATCATCGCGTCGTGCGCCTGCGCCATGCCCTCCTGCTGGCGCAGGCGCATCTCCATGTAGACGGCCGGCGTGGTGAGCGCCCCGAACGCGTGCGGCTCGTCGACGTCGAGCTTCTGGCGCGCGACGCGCTTCGGAAGAAACGCGTCCACGTCGGCCTGGTCCGGGATGTCCACCGGCTCCGACGTGTGCGAGAGAAAGAACGCGTCCAGCACGACCATGACGGGAATGTCCACCGCCTCGGCGAGCTTGAACGCCTGGATTGTCGTGTCCAGCACCTCCTGGTTCGTCTCGCAGTAGAGCTGGATCCAGCCCGTGTCGCGCTGCGAGAGCGAATCGTTCTGGTCCGTCCACACGTTCCAGCCGGGGGCCATGGCGCGGTTCACGTCCACCATGACGATGGGCAGCCGGCCGCCGCCCGCCCAGTGCAGCAGCTCGTGCATGAGCGCGAGTCCCTGCGACGATGTGGCCGTGAAGGCGCGCGCGCCGGTCGCGGAAGCGCCGATGCAGGCCGCCATCGCCGAGTGCTCGGACTCCACCTTGATGAAGCGCGCCTTCAGATCCCCGCTGGCGCACATCTCGGAGAGTTCCTCGACGACCTGCGTCTGCGGCGTGATGGGGTAGGCCGCGATGACCTCGGTGCGCGCGAGCTTGACGCCATAGGAGACGGCGTGGTTTCCGATGATGACCTTCTTCACAGGCCCTCCCGCGTCATGATCATGGCGCCGCGCGGACATTCCTCGACGCACAGGCCGCATCCCTTGCAGTACTTGTACGACAGCGAGAAGCCGTGCCCGCTCGAGTGCCGCTTGATCGCGACGTCCGGGCAGTAGATCAGGCACAGCTCGCAGTCGTTGCAGACGCCGCAGTTGAAGCAGCGCTTCGCCTCGGCCAGCGCCTCGTCGGGCGCGAGCCCGAGGTTGGCCTCGCCGAAGTCGGCGCCGCTCTGGCCGGGCGCGCGGTGATGGTCGGGCGTGCCCGCGACGTGCTGGAAGTACGCCATGTTGAGCTGCTCGAACTTCACCACCTCGTTGAGCTCGTTGGTGCGGTGCACGGGGTCGTCGCCGCGCCAGCGCGTGACGCTCATCGCCCCCGTGCCGCCGTAGCGCAGCGCCTGCGGCTCGATCGCGGGCACCGCGTCGCCCGCCCGGGTGCGCAGCCAGCGGTCGATGCCGATGGCGGCACGCTTGCCCGAGCCCAGCGCGTGCGCGACCGTGCGCGGCTCGGCGGCCAGGTCACCGCCCGCGAAGAAGCCCTCGCGGCTCGTGTGGCCGAACTCGTCCGTCTTCAGGATGTAACCGCGGCGGTGCAGGTCGGGCGGCAGCGCGCCCTCCTCGCCCTCACCGCCCGGAGCGGTGAGGAGCGTGTCGGCCGGCAGCACGAACGAACTCCCGGGCACGGACAGCGTCCGCCGCGAACCGTCGGCCGCCTGCTGCTCGGGCTGCAGCCGCACGCACGCAACGCCGACCAACCGCGCGCCCGGCGCGGCCGACTCGCCGGAGTCGAACATGTTGCGGATCGCGTCGATCGCCTGCTCGTCCTCGGGGTGCTCGGAAACCTGCAGGCCCACGACGCGTGTGAAGAACTCGAAACGCACGCCCTCGCGCAGCGCCTCCTCGACCGTGTCGGGATCCGCCGCCATCTCCTCACGCGCCGCGGTGAACAGCACCGTCGGCTCCGAGCCGAGCCGCAGCGCGGTGCGCGCGCAATCCACGGCCATGTCGCTGCCGCCGACCACGATCACGCGCCGGCCCGCATGCCCGCGGCCCCCGGCACGCACCTCGTGCAGGTAGTCCACGCCGGGCCGCACGTCCAGCAGGCCCTGCTCCTGCCACTCGAATCCCTCGCGGGCGCGCGCGCCGGAGGCGAGGAACACGGCGTCGAAGCGCTCCAGGTCCTTCCACGGCAGGTTGCCGCCGATGCGCACGCCGCACTGGATTGCGACGCCCTCGGCGCGGATGAACTCGATCTCGCGCACCAGCACCGCACGCGGCAGCCGGTACTCCGGCACGCCGTAGCGCAGCCAGCCGCCCGGCTCCGGATCGGCCTCGAACACGGTCACGCTGTAGCCCAGGCGCACCAGGTGGTACGCGCAGGCGAGCCCCGCGGGGCCGGAACCGACCACGGCGACGTGCTCGGTGCGGGTGCGCGGCGGCGCGCTCATGCGCGGCTGCGCCGTGCGGTCGCCGAGCATGCGCTCGACCGCGTGGATGTTCACCGCTTCGTCGAACAGCGCCCGGCTGCAGGCGCGCTGGCAGGCGTGATCGCAGACGCGGCCGCAGACGGAGGGCATGGGGTTCTCGCGCAGCAGCAGCTCGCGCGCGTCCTCCACCCTGTCCAGCCGCATCAGGTTCATCACGCCTTCGATGTCGATGCCCACCGGGCAGGCCGCGTTGCACGGCGCGATCCTGTCCTGGTAGACGGGCTGGATGCACTTCCACGACCCGGTGCGATTGGCCAGCGTGGAGCCCTGGCTCACCGAGATGGTGGGGACGCCGTGGGCGAAGTCCTTCCTGTCCTGATCGTCAGGCATGCTCCACCTCCGTGTACGGGATGCGGACGACACAGGTCGCGGCTTCGCGGGCGGCGTCGATGTTGCCCTGCGCCTTGCCCGGGACCGCCTCGGCGATCGCCTCGCAGATGGCCTCGAGGCCCACGATCCCGGAGTCCCCCGCGAACGCGCCGACGATGGCCGTGTTGACGATCGGCTGCGTCTTCGAGCCGAGTCCGTACTTGCGCGCGATCGTGGACGCGTCCACCAGCGTGACGCGGAAGTGCTGCGCGAGCGAGGCGTAGGCCTCGGGGCCCCGGTCCGAGTTGATCAGGATCGAGCCGCCCGGCTTGAGGCCCTGCGTGACGTCGATGGCCTTGATCAGCGTTGGATCGAGGATGATGAGGTCGTGCGGGCTCGTGATCTCGCAGCGCAGCAGGATCGGCCCGTGTGAGTAGCGCAGGAACGCGGTCACCGGCGCCCCGCGGCGCTCGACGCCGAACGCGGGGAACGACTGCACCGAACTGCCCTCGCGGAACAGCGCCGACGCCAGGATCTTCGAGGCGATGACGGCGCCCTGGCCTCCGCGGCCGTGGATACGAAGCTCGCGCACCTCGACCCGGGGATCGGGACGCGGGGATGCGGAACGGTCTGACATGGCTGGCCTCCGACGATGCGCCTGATCCACCCCGGCACTCGCTCCCGGCCCTGCCGGGCCGCGGCGCGGAGGTGGAGGCTCGATGCGACGCCCCCATCAGGGGCATCATGTGTGCCACGCTTGGAGTGGCGCTGCGGCGCCCGCGAACCGGTGACGAACGCCGCGCGATCCAAGCGATTGGGGGCCTGCGAGGCCTCGCTGCAATGACAGGCGCGGGCCGCCGGTGCGTTGCGAGAGCGTCAGGATGTCAGTGTGCCCCGTGTGGACGTGCCAGCACGGCAGGAAGAAACCCCCCGTGAGCCGCCCTCCATGGCGCAGAACACCCGGCCCAACTGCCGCCCAACTTCCCATCGCGCATCGAGGTGCGGCAATGCCAGCCCGGACTGTGCATGCCCCGCCGCCTGCGAGCGCGATCTGGAACGCGGCCCCTGCGGCGCCCGACCGGGGTGCTCCTCGGCGTGTCTTCAAACACGCCTCCGGTGCAACCCGGTCGGGCGCCTTGTGGCCACGCCCCATCTCGCACTCCCGGCTGGCGCTGCATGAACAGTCCGGGCTAGGCTGCGCGACCATGACTGGACTCCGCAAGCTGCTCCCGCCCATCAACAGCCGCAGCTACTACTTCCTGCTCGGCTCCGTCGCCATCTTCATCCTCGGCCCCCTGGGCGGCATCACCGCCGCCTACATGAACTTCTCGCTGGGCTTCTTCGTGGGTGGGCAGGTCCTGGCGGGCATCCTCGGCAGCGTGGTCACCTACGGCTACGGCGCCGAGGGCAAGCACGGCGCCAACTACATCCAGACCATGGCGGCCTCGGTCGCCGGGCTCTCCGGCATGGCCGTGCTCATCCAGGCCATGACCTGGCTGGGCCTGCCCGAGCCTCCAATCTGGCAGATGGTGACCTACTTCATGTGCATCGGCATGTTTGGCGTGGGAGTGGGCATGCTGTACACGCCGATCCTCGTGGACCGCATGCAGCTGTCCTTCCCCTCCGGCTTCGCGGTCGCCAACATCCTGCGCGCGCTGACGGACATCCGGCTGCTGCGCGATTCGATCGGCAAGCTGGGCGGCGGCGCGCTCGCGGGAATCACCAGCGGCCTCGCGGTGAGCATCCCGTTCAGCGGCAGCCTCGGCACGTACATGACGAGCTTCTCCAACACCGGCTACTCGGCGTCGACGCTCGGCGCCGGCATGATCGTCGGCGCGCGCATCGGCTTCCCGGCCATCGTCGTCGGAGCGATCGGCACGTTCCTGACGCCGTGGCTGCGCGCGCACGGCATGCACGACGCGCACGGCGTCATGCTGCCGTTCCTCGGGCCGCACGACCCGTTCCGCAAGATCGCGTTCATCTGCGCGCTCGGCATGATCATGGGCGCGGCCATGGTGGACATGGCGATGCTGGCGGGCACGGCGGTGAAGTCGTTCGGGCAGGCGAAGCAGGCCGCGCCGGCCGAGGACTGGAAGAAGACCGACAACCGCTTCCTCGTCGGCTGGGTGGCGTTCTGGGCGCTCGCGGTCTTCGCGATGGGCGTCGGCGTACTGCACCTCCCGCCGGTGTTCGTGGGAATCGCCATCGCGCTCGCGTTCGTCTTCCTGATGGTCAACGGCATATCGCTGGGCATCTCGGACAGCAATCCCATCTCGAGCGCGTTCGTGCTGACCGTGTTCATCCTCGCCACGATCGGCCTCAAGGACCCGGTGACCGGGCTGCTGTGCGCGACCATCCTGCTCATCTCCACCAGCGTCGGCGGCGACATGCAGCAGGATCGCTCGACCGGCTGGCGACTGGGCACCAACCGCTCGATCCAGTTTCGCTTCCAGGTGATCGGCATCGCGATGGGCGCCGTGATGAGCGTCGTGCTGGCGCGCCTCTTCATGAAGGCCTACCCGGTGCTCGCCGTGAACCAGTTCGCGCACCCGGGCACGCCCGGCGCCGAGAAATGGCAGTCGGCGATGACGTACAAGTTCGTCGGCGCGCTCAACAGCCTCACGCACCCGAACCCGAACGTCATGGTGGCGCTCGGGCTGGGCATCGGCATCGGCCTGCTCACCGAGGTGCTGCGCAAGGTCATCAAGCTCAACAGGGACTACAAGGCGTGGGTGGCGGGCGGCGGCGAAGCGTACTACGTCGATCTCGCCGTGGACTGCGTGCTCCTGCCGAGCCCGTATGCATCGAGCTTCGGCGGCTTCGTCGAGTTCGGCACCTCGGCGTGGTTCGGCGTGGGCGGCATCTTCAGCTCGCTGCTGCAGACGTACCAGTCGCGCCGGGCGCGCAAGCCCGAGCACGAGGGGCTTCCCGAGGACATGAGCACCATGTCGCTCGTCGGCGGCGGCCTCATCGCCGGCGACTCGCTGGCTGCTCTTGGGCTCGGGCTCTACGGCCTGCTCAAGACGATGATGTAAGCCGCGTCGCAGCGGCCACCAAAGCCCGGGTCACGAACGCGGTAGCTGCCTCGGACCCGGGCCCTATGTCACAGGCCCTGACCGGCTCTTCTCCGCACGCCCTCGCGCCGTCGGATGTGGGGCGGATGACCAAGGAAGGAACTCAACCCGTGTCTCCAGACTCCGTGGCCCCCCCGGCTCACCACAACTGCAATACCTGCTTCTTCACCGACGCCTTCCCCGGCGTCACCGTCGAAGCCGACCAGCGTTGCTCGGTCTGCCACCAGAGCAGGATCACCGAGGAGTTCCACGCCCACCTGACGTCGAACCTCGTGGAACTCCAGCGGCTCGCCGCGGAGTGGCGCGCTCAGCGAAAGGGCCGGTACGACTGCATCATTGGTGGCTCGGGCGGCCTCGACTCCTCCTACGTCCTCTACATCGCAAAGCAACTGCTGGGCCTGAACCCACTGGTGGTCAAGTACGATCACGGCTTCAATCACGAGGCCGCCGATCGCAACCTGCGGACGCTGTGCGAATCGCTCGGCGTGGATCTCGAGGTCGAGCGTTCCCGCGGTCAACATGACGGGCGCTACGTGAAGCACATGGCCCTCGCGCTGCGGCACACCGGGCTCTACTGGCCCGTGTGCGGCTTCTGCGCCCACGCCATTCATTCCGTGATCTACCGCAAGGCCCTGCGCAATGGGCTCACGATCGTGCTCGGCTCGGCCAACATCTTCGAGGGCAAGCTGCACATGAAGCGCAGCCGGAAGATCGAACTCCTGAAGCAGGCGCTGTGGCGCACACACCTGACGCGGTGGCCGGGAATGCTGTGGCACTTCACGCTCGCGGCGTGGCACCTGCTGTGCCTGCGCCTCGAGCTTCACGTCCCTCCACTGTCGAACTTCTTCGCCCGGTCGCCGCATGTGCCCGCGATGCGGCACGTCACGGTGTCCCGGTTCGTCCCGTGGAACGTGCCGGAGATGGTGCTCGCGCTCGAGAAGCTGGGCTGGCGGGCGCCGCACCCCGCGTTGCCCATGCGCTTCGACTGCATCATCGAGGACAGCCTCCTCAACACCACCTGGAAACAGACTTCCGGCCTGACCGTGCAGGGCGTGATCGCCTGCAACCTCGTGCACGCCGGGGTGCGCACGCGCGAGGAGCTGGCGGAAACGGTCGCGGGCTACGACGCGGGCATCGTCGCGGCGACCCGCGAGGTGGAAAAGCGGATGGCGGATCTCTAGCCCGGACTGACTTGAAAGTGCGCCGCAAGTCC
>CAIXRL010000708.1 GCA_903921835.1 Candidatus Eiseniibacteriota bacterium
GCTGAGCGCCACGGCGGCGGAGAAGGTCAAGGCGCTGCTCGCGCAGCGCGGTACGCCCGAGATCGGGCTGCGCATCGGCGTGCGCGGCGGCGGTTGCTCGGGCAACTCGTACTACATGGAGTTCTGCGAGGCCGAGTCGCCGGGCGACGAGACGGTCGAGACGAACGGCGTGAAGCTGGTCGTGGACCTCAAGAGCATGGTGCTGCTCGGCGGGACCGAGATCGACTACGTCGAGGGTCTGATGGGCGCCGGATTCAAGTTCAACAACCCGAACGTAAAACACGGTTGCGCCTGCGGAGAGAGTTTCTCGGCCTGATACCCACGCGCCGCGCCACGCGATCGCCGCAGCGGCGAGCGGGCGGCGCGCACAACCCGGCCCCCGCAGGGACGGCCGAGGAAGACCGACGACATGAGCCACACGCCTGAGCTTCAGGTCAAGGACCTTCACGTCTCCGTGGAGGGCAAGGAAATCCTCAAGGGGCTGGACCTCGAAGTGGGTAAAGGGGAGATCCACGCCCTCATGGGACCGAACGGCTCGGGCAAGAGCACGTTCGCGAACACGCTCATGGGGCACCCGAAGTACACGGTGACCGCGGGCGAGATCCTGTTCCGGGGCGAGAGCATCCTGGAGATGCCGACGGACGAGCGCTCGCGCGCCGGGCTGTTCATGGCGTTCCAGTACCCGGTGGCGATTCCCGGGCTCACGTTCGCGAGCTTCCTTCGCGCCGCGCTCAACGCGCGCCTTGCGCCCTCGGGCGGCGAGGACGGCAGGATGCCGACCCGCAGGGGCATTCCGCCGAAGGAGTTCCGTGAGCTGCTCAAGAAGACCATGGCGCTGCTCAAGATGGACGAGAAGTTCGCCCTGCGTTACCTGAACGACGGTTTCTCCGGCGGCGAGAAGAAGCGCGCCGAGATCCTGCAGTTGGCGCTGCTCAAGCCCACGATCGCCATCATGGACGAGACGGACTCCGGCCTCGACATCGACGCGCTGCGCATCGTCTCCGAGGGCGTGAACGCGGTGGCCGGCCCCGAGATGGGTGTGCTCGTGATCACGCACTACAACCGCATCCTGAACTACATCAAGCCGCACAAGGTCCACGTCATGAAGGACGGCCGCATGGTCACCAGCGGCGGACCGGAGCTGGCGCTCGAGCTGGAAGCGCGCGGCTACGACTGGGTGCGCGAGGAAGTGGGGGCGGAATGAGCACCGAGCCCGGCATGGACCTTCGCGACGGCTACGCGGAGAAGTACGGCTTCCACGACGAGGAACAGCACGTCTTCAAGATCCGCAAGGGTCTCGACGCGTCCATCGTGGAGGAGATCTCCACGATGAAGGGCGAGCCGAAATGGATGCTGGACTACCGCCTCAAGGCGCTCGGAATCTTCGAGAAGAAGCCCATGCCCAACTGGGGCGGCGATCTCTCGCAGATCGACTTCCAGGACATCTACTACTACGTCAAGCCCACGTCGGCGGAGTCCAAGTCCTGGGACGACGTGCCCGCGGACATGAAGCGCACGTTCGACAAGCTCGGCATTCCCGAGGCGGAGCAGAAGTTTCTCTCCGGCGTCGGCGCCCAGTACGACTCCGAGGTCGTGTACCACAAGATCCAGGAGAAGCTCGAGAAGCTCGGCGTGCTCTTCCTGTCGGCCGACCACGGGCTGCGGGACCACGAGGAGCTGTTCAAGCAGTACTTCGGCACCGTGATCCCGTCGACGGACAACAAGTTCGCGGCGCTCAACAGCGCCGTGTGGTCGGGCGGCTCGTTCATCTACGTGCCCAAGGGGGTGCACGTGGACGTGCCGCTGCAGGCGTATTTCCGGATCAACACCAAGGACATGGGGCAGTTCGAGCGCACGCTCATCATCGTGGACGAAGGCGCGTACGTGCACTACGTCGAGGGCTGCACGGCGCCCATCTATTCGAGCGACTCGCTGCACTCGGCCGTGGTCGAGATCATCGTCAAGAAGGGCGGCCGCTGCCGCTACACGACGATCCAGAACTGGTCCAACAACGTCTACAACCTGGTCACCAAGCGCGCCGTGGCCTACCGCGACGCGACCATGGAGTGGGTCGACGGGAATTTGGGCTCAAAACTAACTATGAAATACCCGGCGATCTTCATGATGGAGCCGGGCGCGCACGGCGAGGTGCTTTCGATCGCGTTCGCCGGCAAGGGGCAGCACCAGGACGCGGGCGCCAAGGCCGTCCACTGCGCCTCCGACACGTCGAGCAAGATCATCTCGAAGTCCATCAGCAAGGATGGCGGACGCGCGGGCTACCGCGGGCTCGTGAAGGTGGTCAAGGGCGCCGAGAACTGCCGCTCCACCGTGAACTGCGACGCGCTGATCCTGGACGACCACTCCCGGTCGGACACCTATCCGTACATGGAGATCGAGGAGAAGCTGGTCACGATCGGGCACGAGGCGACGGTGTCCAAGATCGGCGACGAGCAGCTCTTCTACCTGACCAGCCGCGGCATTCCTCCCGAGGAGGCCGCTGCCATGATCGTGGCCGGCTTCATCGAGCCGGTCGTGAAGGAACTGCCGATGGAGTACGCGGTCGAGATGAATCGCCTGATCCAGCTCCAGATGGAGGGCTCCGTCGGATGAGCGCGACCACCCTCGACACCCAGTACTCCAGCGTGGTCGCCGGCTGGCTGGCCGCGGCCGACAGACGCGCGAAGCAGGCGGGAGAGCCCGCGTGGGCGCTGGAGAAGCGCCGTCGCGCCGCGCAGATCGCTGCGTCGCTGGCGTTCCCGCGCCGCGACGAGGAGCTGTGGCGGCGCACCGATTTCGGCGCGCTGTCGCTGGAGGCGCTGGATCCGTTCGTCGTGGCGCCCCGCGCACGCGGCGTCGACGACCTGCCGGCCGCGCTGATCGAGCGTCTCGCGGGCGAAGCGGGAAACGTCGCGCTGATCGCCCAGTGCGACGGCGACGTCGTGCTCGAGCAACCGCACCCGGCGCTGGCGAAGCAGGGCGTGATCGTCTGCTCCATGGATCGCGCGATCCGCGAGCACGGCGACAAGGTGAAGTCGCTGTTCGGGACGCTGCTCGCCACCGACTACGACCGCTGGACCGCGCTGGGTGAGGCGCTGCACGCGGGCGGCGCCTTCGTGTGGGTGCCCAACGGCGTGCAGGCCGAGCTGCCGGTGCGGCTGCTGCAGTGGCTCGACGGCGAAGGCCGGCTGGCGGCGCCGCGCACGATCGTCTCGGTGGGTGACAACGCCTCGCTCACGGTGACCGAGGAACTGCTTTCGGCGCCCGGCGAGGCGGCGTCGCTGCAGCTGGGCGGCACCGAGGTCTTCGTCGGGCGCGGCGGCAGGCTCACGTTCGCGAGCCTGCAGGAATGGGGCCGCAACGTCGTGCACTACGCCAACGGCCGCGCGCGTCTGGGCCCGGACGCGGAGCTGCACTGGATCCAGGTCATGCTTGGCGGCCGCATGAGCAAGACCAACATCTGGTACGACCTCGACGGCCGCGGCGCGCAGGCGTACGTGCACGGCTTCATGTTCGGCGACGCGCGACAGCACTTCCACCTGCACACGCTTCAGCGTCACCTGCAGCCCGACACGACGAGCGACCTGCTCATCAAGGGCTGCCTCAAGGACAGGGCCCGCAGCGTCTATCAGGGCCTCATTCAGGTGGCGGTGGACGCGCAGCGCACCAACGCCTACCAGGCCAACCGCAACTTGCTGCTGTCGGAGCAGGCGCGGGCGGACAGCATTCCTGGCCTCGAAATCCTCGCCAACGACGTGCGCTGCACGCACGGCGCCACGATTGGTCACGTGGATCCCGAGCACATGTACTACCTGCTCACGCGCGGCCTGCCGCCCGTGGAGGCGCGCCGGCTCATCGTCGAGGCGTTCTTCGAACCGGTGCTGGAGCGCATTCCGCTGGCGGCGGTGCGCGACCGGCTGCGCGAGCAGATCGCGCACAAGATCGGTTGATGCCATGAGCGCCACGAGAACCTCGGACGAAGGCGCGGCGGGATCCGCTCCCGCCGCGCCGTTCGACCCGCGCGTCGTCCGCGCGGACTTTCCCATCTTCGCCACGGCGCGCGAAAAACCGCTCGTGTACCTGGACAGCGCGGCCACATCGCAGAAGCCGCGTGCCGTGCTCGACGCGATGGACCGCTACTACGCCACGTGCAACGCCAACATCCACCGCGGCGTCTATCGTATCGCGGAGGAGGCGACGACGCTGTACGAGGACGCGCGCCGCCGCGTCGCCGTGTTCCTCAACGCCGCGAGCCCGCGCGAGATCATCTTCACGCGCAACAGCACCGAGGCGATCAACCTGGTCGCGCACGCGTGGGGACGCACGTACCTGAAGGACGGTGACGCCATCGTGCTGACGCCGATGGAACACCACTCCAACCTCGTGCCGTGGCACCTGCTCGCGGCCGAGCGGAGGATCGAGCTGCGTTTCATCCCGCTGACCGGCCCGGGCGAGCTGGACGTCGCGGCGCTGCCGGGGCTGATGGCGGACGGCCGCGTGAAGCTGGTTTCGTTCGTGCACGTCTCCAACGTGCTCGGCACGGTCAATCCCGCCGCCGAGATCACGCGGATCGCCCATTCGCACGGCGCCACCGTGCTCGTGGACGCCTCGCAGAGCGCGGCGCACCTGCCGCTCGACGTGCGCGCGATCGGCGCCGACTTCGTCGCCTGCACCGCGCACAAGATGCTCGGGCCCACCGGTATCGGCATGCTCTGGGGCCGCCGCGCGCTGCTCGAGGCCATGCCGCCCTTCCTCGGCGGCGGCGAGATGATCCGCGAGGTGTCGCTGACCAGTTCCAAGTGGAACGAGCTGCCGTGGAAGTTCGAGGCCGGCACCATGCCCATCGCCGAGGCGGTGGGGCTCGGCGCCGCGATCGCGTACCTGCAGACGCTGGGCATGGCGAACGTGTTCGCGCACGACCGCGAGTTGGTCGCGTACGGCATGGAGCGCGTCGCCGAGGTGGACGGGCTGAAGGTTCTCGGGCCGCCGGCGGACCGCCGCGGCGGCGTCATCGCCTTCACGATCGAAGGCATCCACCCGCACGACATCGCCACGGTGCTCGACGACGACGGCATCTGCGTGCGCGCGGGACACCACTGCGCGATGCCGCTGCACGACGCGCTCGGCGTGCCCGCGTCGGCGCGGGCGTCGTTCCACTGCTACTCGCTGCGCGAGGAGATCGACGCGCTGGTGGCAGGCCTGCAGCGCGCGCGCAAGCTGTTCCCGCGCTAGGATGACCGAATGAACGACCTCTTCCGCGAAGAAATTCTCGACCACTCCCGGCACCCGCGGTGTCACGGCACACTGGACAACCCGGACCTCACGTTCGAGGACGCGAACCCACTGTGCGGCGATCGCATCCGGATGGACTTCCGGGTCAAGGACGGCGTGCTCGAGACGGTGCGTTTCAGCGGCCACGGCTGCTCGATCAGCCAGGCGGCCGCCTCCATGCTGTGCGAGCACGTCGAGGGCCGCACCCTCGAGGAAATCAAGGCGCTTGGGCGCGAGGACGTGCTCGAGATGCTGGGGATCGAACTCGGGCCGGTGCGGCTCAAGTGCGCGCTGCTCGCCCTGAAGACGCTCAAGGCCGGGATCTACGGCGTCAACCAGTGGCCCGGCGAAGACGAGGACGGCGCGCTGTGAGCGAAACCCGGTTCGTGATGGTGGCGCGCACCGGCGAGATTCCCCCCGGTGGCCGCAAGGTCGTCCGCGTCGGGGACGTCCCGGTCGCGATCTTCCACCTCGAGGACGGCTTCTTCGCCATCGAGGACGTGTGCACGCACGACGGCGGGCCCGTGGCCGAGGGCGAGTTGTGCGACGGCATCATCGAGTGTCCGCGTCACGGCGCACAGTTCGACGTGCGCACAGGCGCGGTACGGAGGTTCCCCGCGATGGGTCCCGTGGTCTCGTACGCCGTGCGCGTCGAGGGCGACGAGATCCAGCTGGAGTGGCCATGAGCGACGAAGCGAAGGACGCGCTGAACCCGCACACCGGCCGGCCCTGGCCGGCCGATCCCGCCAACCCGTTCGCTCCCGGCGCGCCGCCGGCCGACGTTGCGCCCGCGGACAAGCCCGCGGGTGCGCCGCAGTTCTCGGCCACGCCGTCGCAGCAGGAGCTGGCCGTGCGCGCGGCGCTGGAGACCGTGATGGACCCGGAGATCCAGCTCTCGGTCATCGACCTCGGGCTCATCCGCGAGATCCACTTCGTCGACGGCAGGACGCTCGTGCGCATGATGCTCACGACGCCGTTCTGTCCGTACGCGCCGCAGATGATGGCGGACGTGAAGGACGCCGCCGAGGGCGCGGTGTCGCAGCCGTGCGACGTCGAACTGCTGCCGGACCCGTGGAGCCCGGAGCTGATGCCGGACCCGAGTCTGCTCGGGTTCTCGTTCTGATCGGCGATCCAGTGCGATAGAACGCCGGCCCGGTCCCCACGCGGGGCCGGGCCGGTGTCGCATCGGGCGCGCGGAACGGTGGCGCGGTGCGCGCCTCAGAAGTTCCAGCTCAGCCCTGTGTTGAACTTCACCTGGCGATACTGCGAGACGTCGTGGAACTTCAGCTCGAGAAAGCTCCCGATCCTGGCCCCGAGGTTGAACTCCACGCCACCGAGCGCGGCGAGGCCGCCGCGCACAAGGCCGTTCGACTCGTTGCCATAGTGCAACGACTGCAGTTCGTCGTTCAGGAAATGCAGCGCGAAGCCCGCGCCGGCGTAGGGCTGCCACGTCCTCTTGCTGTCGAACACCCAGCGGACGTCGGCGCCGAACGTCGCGTCGCGCCGCCGCGTGCGGATGTTGTACTCGTCAATGTGGCTGTTGTTCTCCCAGTACTCCATCGTCGGCAGGAACTCGACATTGGGCCGCAGCGCGGCGTTGCGGATTCGCATCCTCAGCGCGATCCCCGAGAACGAGCTCTGCCCTTGCTGGAACACTGTGCTGGTCGTGACGCCGAGCCCGACGATGCCGCCGCCTTGCGGCGTGACGGGAGCGGCGTCGGCGGCGAGGCTGGTGGAAGTGCAGGCGCACAGGGCGATGGCAAGCAGTGACGTGGTGAGCGAAGCGCGCACGTGGGATCTCCTCCGGGGTTGCGACTCGGACGCTGGGAAGTCCCGGGACTGTAGCTTGAACGCTCGACGAACCGCGAGTCCGAGAGTGCAGCCGAGAGTGCAGCCGGGAGTATGCGCGCCGATCTCGCCCCGCCCCCGGGCGCGGTCCCGGTGCCGGCGGGCCGAATCACCCGGGACCCGCAGCGTACCCCCGGGGTATGTTCGCGTGACGGGATCATCCGGTTCCGCACGGACGTTCCACCCCAGAGCCGAGCCGCATGAAGAAACTCGCTAACGACCCGAACCCCCCGGCTGTCTGGGGGGATGGACGTGCGTGATCCCGTGACTGAACCGCCCGACGCCGACCTCGTCGCCGCCGTCCGTCGCGGGGACGCGCGCGCGGCGGACGTGCTGGTGCGCCGGCACTTTCGCTCGTCGTACGCCGTTGCGCTGGCGCTGCTCGGCAACCCCATGGACGCCGAGGATGTCTGCCAGGATTGCTTCGTGCGCGCGCTCGAGCGGATTGAGGACTGTCGGCAGCCGGACCGCTTCGTCTTCTGGTTGCACCAGATCGTGCGGAACCGGGCGCACAACGCCCGCGAGTACCGGCGGGTGCGGTCGGGCCCGTCGGTGGATGAACTCGATGTGGCCGGCGCGGACGACGCCACCCGCCTCGTGGAAAGCAACGAAACGGGCGACCGGCTCGCAGCCGCGCTCGCGACGCTGTCCCCGGAGCAGCGGCAGGTGCTGCTTCTCAAGGACATGGAAGACTGGGATCATCGTGCCATCGCGGGTTCCCTGGGGTTTTCGGAAGGCATGTCGCGTCAGCATCTTTTCAATGCCCGGCGCCTCATGCGGGAGCGGTTGCGAGAGACCGCGCCGGAGGATGGATCCCATGACTGACGACGAACGCATCGACCTCGGCGCGCTGGATCCGGCCCGCGATCCCGCACGGCTCGAGCGCTCGGCCCGCGCCATCACCGCGAGAGTGGCGCCCGTGCTGGCGGCCCGGCGCGCGCAGCGGGCCGATGCATGGGCGCTGCTCGCGGCGTGGCGCCGGCCGGTGCTTGCGGCGGCGGCCGCGATCGTGGTGATCTCCGTCGTCACGCTCGTGCGCACGCCGCGCCCGGCCGCGCGAGCCGCCACGGCCGCCACGGTAGTCGCGACGACAGGCGCGTCGAACACGTCGCTGTCCGAGGCCGCCGGGCTGCCCGGCGCGGTGGCGAGCTATGTCGAGGCCGACGTGCCGCCAAGCCCGTCGAAGACGCTGGACCTGCAGGGGACGCCATGAGCGACGGCCTCGACTATCTCGGGCGCGCCCGCATTCAGGGCATCACGCTACTCGTGGTGACGTTTCTCGTGGGCGCGCTCGCGGGCGCGGCGGGCGACCGCCTGCTTTCGCGCCCGCCCGAGCCGCCCGAGCCGCCCGCCCCGCGCGGTGAGCGTGCGCCCGTTCCGCCCCCGGAGCGCCGCCTTCCGGACGCACTCGAGCGCCTGGAGCTTGGCGCGCCGCAGCGCGCTGCGATCGAATCGCTCATTGTCACGAGCCAGCCGGGCAATCGCGCCCTCATGGACCAGGTGATGCCGCGCTTGCGCGCGCACGCCGATTCGCTGGAGAACCAGATTCGCGAGCAGTTGACGCCCTCGCAGCGCTCCGGCTTCGACGAGGCCATCCGGGCGCGCCGCGGACCCGGCATGCGGCCGCCACCGCGAGGCGGCATCAGCTGGCCTCCGAGAGGACCCGGCATGCCTCCGCCGCCCGGCATGCCTCCGCCGCCCGGCATGCCTCCGCCGCCCGGCATGGGCGGTCCCGGCGGTTCGCCCGACACCGTGGGTTCCGGTGGTCGTCGTGGCGATTTCCCGCCGCCGCCACGCGGTGGTTTCGATCGTCAGAGTGGGCCCCGCCCGCCCGGCGGCCCGGGGTTGCGTCCGCCGCCCGGCCAGCCACCGGGTCCGCTACCCGGCGATCCGCAAGGGCCGCCGCGCGGGGGCCCCGGCGAGCAAGGCGGCGATGCCCGCTGACAATCCCCCGCTAACCCGCATTATTCATGAGCCC
>CAIXRL010000709.1 GCA_903921835.1 Candidatus Eiseniibacteriota bacterium
ATAGCGACATAAGCGACAAGGAGTTACAGGATTTCAATAATCCCGGCCGAGAACTTCGTCGTCCTCGGGAACATCCTCGAAGCACCGCGGCGGGCTGAAAGCCGCCCTGCGCGCGACGTGGGGGACCTTAGCGAGTTACGGTAATCGCGTCAAGCAATCTTGTGGCCGCGATTGACGCGGGTCTTCTCGCTCTTCGCCAGTTTCACCAGCCGCCAGCCCTGCGATTCCACCTCGGCCCAGTAGAAACGGGCCACAGTTGCGGCCGGAACGCCGATCGCGCGAGCGTAGCGCTCGATGTACTCGGGGGAGACGACGTCGAGTCCGTTCTCGAACCGCGAGACGTGGGGCTTCGACGTACCCATGGTCTGCGCGACCTGCGCCAGCAGGAGGCTCGAGCGCGTCCGCAGGTCGGCCAGGCGCTTGATGTCGGAGTACTTGCTCATGGGCGCCAGTGTGTGGGGTGGGGGGACCTGATTGCAAGGCTCACCGCGCAGAGCCTCGAGCTGCACCCGCTGGGTGAATACGTCCATCAGCGAGACCCGTCCGCCGGAGAACTCGACCAGCCGCAGCGCAACGTCGACCCGCGGGACCGTCGTGCCGGAGATCCACTTGTACACGGCGTCGGGCGTCACACCGACGTGATCGGCGAGGGCGCGGGCACTGACCCCCTGCGCCCACTCGCCCAACGGCGTCTGCCAGCGCACCGGCTCACGCAGCATGTCTCGCGTCCCTCACGGCCCCCGGGAACTCCTCTGGGGACCGTGATACCAGTCCAGGCTCCGCCGTCAAGGGCGGTGCGCGCCCTCGATCTGGTCGAGCTCATGCCGCATGGCCTCTACGCGGGCCCGGGTCTCCTGCTGCGCGTCGGTGTTGATGTGCCCATCCAGGCGCGCCACGGTCGCCTGCAGCGCCCGGCTCTGCTCCTCCTGGCGCGCATCGACCCGCACCATGAACGCCACCGCGCCGAACATGATCACCAGCGCCGAGAGCGCCACAGCACTCGCCTGCCAGCCCCACACGATCCGGCCCTGCTTAGCCTCCAGCTTCACCACGCGCGCGGTCAGGTCCCGCACGTCGTGATCCATCTCGCGCTGGAGGCCGTCTTCCTCCACCGGCGGCGTCACGACTTCTTCTCTGCGACCCGACCGAGGATCGCCGTCTTCACGTCGCTCCCCGCCGAGCTGCCGAAATAGTACGCGAGCACCGACGCGACGCCCGTGCCGAGCATGCCGAGCAGAATGTCGAATGCCGACTTGTTCTGTTCGGGAATCGCGTGCGTGAGCATCATGAAGAGCAGGACGAAGAAGGCGAGGTTGATCGCGATCGCCAGGACCGCGGGCACCCAGTCCTTCGTGGCGATCTCCCGGGCGCGAGCATTCGCACGATCGTCCGCCGCCACCTTCTCCAGCGCCACCGCCTTGTCCACCATGGCGATCGTGAACTGCTGCTCGGCCGCCTGCAGCGCCAGCTCGTCCGCCGGCGTCCAGTTCGCCACCCGCTCCGCGACCTCCTGCTCGGTCGCATCCGGCTTCCCGAGCAGCGCCTGGGAGACGGCCGCGAGCGCATCGGCGCCGGGAACTCCGAACGCGCCGAGCGCGTGCCCAATCGCCGGCGCCACGTTCCTGATCTTGTCGATCCAGCTGCTAGCCATCGAACTCTCCTATCCTTGGATGTTGAACTCTAGGCGCGCTTGAACGCTGCAACCCCGCCGACGTAGGGCCCGACGCCGGCACCCGTCTTAACCCCAGAGTAGGTGCCGGCGGCGAGGTTCTCGCGGTATCCCTCTTCGAGGACGAGGTTGGCTTGTGACGCTGTCTGACCTGCCGTGAACACTGACCAGCCTCCGGAAGCCGCACCATCGACCATGAAGAACGCCAACAGGAGGTCGCCGTCGCTCGTCGTGGTGACGGATCCTGTCGTCCATGGCGGTTTTCCTACGGCATCGTAGTTGACGTTCGCCACGTTGAAGGGGTTGGTGGCAGCGCCCGCAAGCTCAACGGCGATGGCGTCCCAGAAGCCAGAAATACCTCCGATAGACTCAGCGTCCGCCCGCAGGTAGTCAGTACCCGCAGTCACGTTGCTCAAGTACCAGATTTCAAAACAGATATCCGGCCGAACGATAGACGCCGCCTGGATCAGGGATCTCCCTCCCCACGACATCCCAGCAATCGGACCCGCGTTGCTTTGGTAGCCGAACGCCACCACCAAAGCACTGCCCGTGGTCCCGATAGTCACCGCGGGGATAACCGCGTCGCCATCCTGGTCGCCGCTGGTTATGAAATCACCAGCTACCCCGCGCGGGATCCGCGTGATCGGCGTCACGTCACCACCACTTTCCGCCGACGCCGGCGGCGCGCCAAACCCCGAGCGATAGCGCGCAAACACGGATTCCACACCAATCCCGATCTTCATCATGACCTCCTCCGCTACGCGCGGCTTCGCAGGATGTCTGCGAAACGGTTAAACCAGCCCTTGGCGAACTCGGTGTTGTCGGGGATCCCGTCATGGTCAGCGTCGGTCAGGTTGTCGGTGATGATCCGACCCGTGAACGCGATCCGCTCGGCGAGAATCCAGTCCCACAGCTGCGATGGGTTCAGCAACCGCAGCGCCTCGAACGTGCGATCGCCGAAGACCCCGTCATCCATGACGCCCACCGCACGCTGCAGGAAGCGCACCGCGTTCTTCGGCCCGTGCAGGACTGCGGAGTCCACGAGCAGCCAGCGCACCTGGTCGTCGGCGATCCTCGCGAAGCCCGGCTTGAGGATGTAGCGACGGCGGTAGATAGAACGCGCCTCGTCCTCGGTCAGTGCCGCGACGTCGGCCGCGCTCGTCGGGCGGACGCGGTCCGCGGCCAGCGTCGCGAGCGTGATGCCCCAACGCGTGGGACCGCCGGCGTCGGCCGGATTGTTGGTGTACGTGCCGCCCTCGCGCTGCTCGAGGATCGCGGTCAACAGGGCTTCGTCGGATAGGATCATGTGATCGTGAACGTCCTTTCCTGGTAACCGCCCAAGGAGCCACCCCCGACGTTGGACGCGCTCACCCTGATTGAGACCGTCTTGCCGTACACGCTCGAGCAGTCCGTGGCCTGCATCGCCTGCGTCCATGTCCAGGTGGTCGCGGCGATCGCCGTCACCGTCCGCACGAGCGTACCGGAGACACGGACCTCGATCTTGTAGACCTGGTCGTTGGCCGGAAGCACGTTGGGATAGTCGGCGTCCCCCTGGCCGGCGCAGATGCCTCCATACGCGAGAGCGTTGTAGTCACGCCGAGCCCACGTCACGACGGCATCCACGGTGTGGGCCATCGTCGTGAGCCACGACGTCGCGTTGATCTTCACGTTCCCGGGCGGAGGCTGCAGCATCCCTCGGCCGGTGAGGGCGAGCGAGATCTGCGAGGCCGACGCGATCGGCATCACGCCGCTCATGGCCGTCGTCAGCAGCTTCGCGGTGAGCGTGAGGTTCGAGGAGTAGTAGCCGCCCGTCGTGACCTGACACCGGCGATCGTCGTGGAGGATGAACCAGACGGCCGCGGCCGCCGAGTGCGCCGCGGGCACCGTGTCGAACAGTCCGCGCCAGATCCCCGTCAGCGTGCGCGTCGCGCCGGTGCCAGAGACCCCGGTGTAGCCCATGACCTCGTTGTCGATCAAGAGCAGCCCGCGGAACTGGACGTTGTTGAAGTACATCCCCCAGGCGTTGTCGATCCGATCGGCCTCGGTGAGGCTGTTCACCTGGAAGCCGGTCGAATCGACATACGCCGTGTTCTCCGC
This sequence comes from Candidatus Eiseniibacteriota bacterium, assembly GCA_903921835.1. Lineage (GTDB taxonomy): Bacteria > Eisenbacteria > RBG-16-71-46 > RBG-16-71-46 > RBG-16-71-46 > CAIXRL01. Next base: position 3,767 of record CAIXRL010000709.1, read on the forward strand.
GTACGAACTCACCAACGCCGCAGAGGGCGTGAAGCCGGTGGCCCCTCCGGTCTGCGTGTACGCCGTCCCGCCCGCGGGATCGGACCACACCTGGAACCCCGTGCCGCCGCCGGCCGGGATTGCCGCCAGAGCCCACGCATCGCGGGGCACGAAGGTATTGAGCGTCTTGAGGCTCAACTGACCCGGCGCCTCCCACAGCCGTTGGCCCGCTACGACGGTCGGCGCCGATGGGGGAGACCACAAGCTGGGCCCGACCTCGCTGAACGCGGTGTTGCCGATCGCGAACGCATCCTCCACGCACTCGAGCGTCATCATCCCGTCCTCGAGCTGCCCGGCCGCCGGCTTCGTCACGCGGCACACCATTCCGCTGATGCCGAGCGGAGGCCAGTTGAGGACGAACACGTCGCACTGCCGCAGGCCCCACGCCAGGCGGTTCGCCTTGAAGCGGATCGCCGCGAACGGATAGCTCGATAGCTTCATGACGCGCGCCGCCACCAACCCCGCGGTGTGCGCGTTCGAGCAGCCCTTGTAGTCGATCTGCACCAGCGTCGTCACGCCCACGACCTGCTGGTTCGCGAGGTTCTGCCACTGCGCGATGCGATCGGTCCAGTTGTCCGCCCACGAGAGGAAGTTGATCCGCACCGTGTTCGCCGTCTCGCACCAGGACTTGCGCGAGAACTCGACCTCGTCGATGCACGACTCGTCCAGCACGGGCAGGTCGCCGATCACGTAGTCCGCGCGGATCAGCTTCAACATCAGCTTGCCGCTGGTCGGGTGCGTGGTCAGCCCGCCGTCGATGTGCCGCAGGACCTCTCGAATCAGGTCCGTCGCCGGCGTCGCGGTGTCGAACACCATCGACAGGCCGAACTGCTCCGGCGTCGCCCACAGCGTGTTGCCCACAGCCTGGAAGGATGCGAGGTCGATGTTCGAGGGATCGATACCGAGCCCCCACGTGGTGTCGGTCAGCAGCTCGTAGAGCATGCAAGCGGGGTTGGCGTCGTAGGACGTGACCGAGTTCACCACGCTGGCGATCTTGTGGTGGTTGCTCGTGAGGCCGAGCGTGTTGGGACAGCGGGTCACGACCACCGAGACCGGCGAGACGTACGGGCTGCTGCCCCACACCGTGCTGATGAACACGAGGTGGCACAGGCTCGAGAGGCCGGGGTAGTCGGCGCTGCAGGCCGACTGCATGTGCGCGCTCGTCGGCTGCCCGACGGCGCCGAGGTAGGACTCCATCTTGCCGAACAGGCCGCACGTTTGGTCGTAGAACGTGTACTGCGCCAGCGTGTACGTCGTGACGCCGCCCACGGTCACCGGGGACATGTTCACGATCCCGATGGCCTTGTCGTTGATCAAGACCTCGCTCAGGCTATCGACGGGCCCGTGGCAAACGCCCAGATCGATCGACGCGAGATAGCTGTACGCGGTGATCGCCTGGTTGCCTCCGCCGGTCGCCTCGTAGTGCGGCACAGCCGACGTCTCGCCGAACCACAGCACGTTCCCGCCCGTCACCTTGCACGTGCCGAAGACCACGGGGATGGCGCGAGATGAGTCGGCCGTCGGCTTCTCGAAGGTCCCCGCGGCCTGCGGCTGCGTCGCCGGCGTCGCGGGCGTGAGCGCCTTCTGGATGAAGACCGAGGCGATGAGGATGACGAGTTCCCAGACGATGAACCACATCAGGCGATACCCGTCACGAACGGGTTCTTCGTGGGGATGAAGGGGAAGCCGAGGAACTTGGGGAGGTTGCTGAACTTGTTCTTGCAGTCGGCGAGCGTGCGATCGCACCCGGCATAGACCGTAACCACAGCGCCGGCCGAGATGGCGCTGAACGGCGTCATCAGCGTCAGCTGCGCCGAGCTCGAGGACAGCCGCGTGTGCGCGAGGACCCAGACGCGTTCGTTCCACGATGAGACCACGAAGCCGTTGGTGAAGTAGCCGCTCGCGCGATCGCTCGAGATCGTGAGCGTGAGGACCGCGGCCGCCACCGTCGCCACCGTGGCCACTTCCGCGAAGCTCGTCTTCGAGATCCCGCACTGCGTCGAGTACAGGCTCCAGTTGCACTGCGCCTGGTAGGTGGTCGATGGGATGTTGCGGCGCAGCACATTCCCGACCGGCTGGCACGAGAGCTTCACCGTGGAGCCGGTGAACGCGATGCTCGCGACCTCGCCCATCCACAACTGCACGACCTCGGAATCACCCCGGTGGAAGCGATAGATAGTCAACGTCACCGGGTAGATCGGCATGTTGGGGATGAAGAGGTCCGCGATCGCGTTCGTCCGCGGGACCGTCACCTCGAGCATGCCCTGCTGGTCCTCGTCGCTCGCGTCGATCTCCCCGCGCGTGATCACGTCGTGCAGGTAGGTGTGGCTGGCGTAACTCTGATCCTTGTCGGCACTCGTGAAGTAGCTCGTGTTCGAACCGTAGACGAACTTGTAGAGCTCGACCGGCGAGCCGCCGTACTGGCTCTTCTCCTTGGCGTCGTAACTCATGCGGGCACCTCGAGCGGCAGCTCGACGAACTTAAAGCTCGTCTCACAGCCCCACGTGCTGAACCAGTTGATCTTCGTCAGGTCCTCCGCGAGTCGGCACAGCGTCAAGTAGGAGATCGGCGTGCGCGCCGAGAGGCCCATGCCCGTTACCGAGTCCAGGTCGATCTGCTCGGTGGCCGAGTCCACCGCCGAGGCGCTCGTGATCTTGCGCAGCAGGCCGCCTCCGGGCGCCCAGATCACGATGTAGCGCCGGCTCACCTGCGGCCAGAAGTAGTCGACGTAGCCCGACCGGCGCAGGAGCAGCGTGCTCATCGAACTGGCGATGTCGCCGGCGAGGCACAAGTCCCACGCGCATGTCGGCACCCAGAACGGGACTAGCCGGCCTTTGCGCGCGTCCAGGAAGGTGCGGATCGCGTTGCATCCCGTGCGGTCGAAGGCCGTCCACTGGAACGTGCGCGAGGGAAACGCGATGCCAGCGTGGTCGTCGAACATGCGCGGTCCCGTCGCGCCCACCACGAGATCCCCGCGGCGATCGAACACCTCGGAGATCTGCTCGCGCATGTTGTGCATCGTGGAGAGCACGTCAAGTGACAGGTAGGGGCCCAGCGCCGCAGCGCTCTGCAGCACCTGCTCGCCCGAGGCGGAGTCCTCGTTGGGGTACGCGGTCTCGGTGTCGTAGAAGAGGCTCACGCGGCCTCCGCGCTGAACTCGACGTCGAGCGAGGCAACTGATCCGGCCACGCGGTTAAGGGTGGGGGCCGCGAGGATCCGCGCATACAGCAGCGGCATCGCAATCGCGCCCAAGGTCCACGTCCCGACGAGCGTCCCCGTCAGCGTGACGTGGTCGGCGAAGACCTGATTGATCACTGCCAACTCGTAGTTCCACTGGTCGCGCCACAGGATCATCTTGCCGCCCGCGACGAAACCGCGGCCCGTGGTCGAGAGGTAGATCGTGCCGGCGCCCGAGGAGGCGGTCACGGCGATCTGCGTGGCGTCGGGCCACAGCGGCAACACGAATAGGTTGGAGCCGGTGGCGAAGATCTTGCCCATGGCCTCGGAGGCGTCGACCGCATCCACGAACGTCACCGTGAAGCGCAGCGCGCGCGTCGCCAACTCGCGCAGCTGGGTGCGCTGTTCGGTGCCGTCCCAGGCGGTCATGACGTCGGTCGCGTAGCCGTAGGTCTCCTCCACGGCAACCGCTCCGTCCGGCCGAGCCGTGAACAGCATCGCGCGCAGGCCGGTGACCGTGAAGTCGATCCCGGTCTCGACCAGCGTGTTGAACACCCACATCGCGACGTCGTTGATCGTGTCGGGTCCAGGGAACGCCACGTTGACCGTGAAGATCTCGGATTGGAATGTCGGGAAGACACGCGGGAGCGTCCCGGCCACGACCGTCACACCCGAGGGCCCGGTCACCGGGATCGACGTCAGCTTCTGGCTGACCCTCCAGGCGTTCCATACCTCCACCTGGATAGAACGGCTGCCAGCGATCGCGCCGAGACTAAGCCGCCTCGGCACGACGTGGATGCGCTCGAAGATGATCTCTTCCCCGTAGCCGCGGGCGGTGCACGCCGCCCGCGCGAGTGCGGCCGCGGCGGGGTACGCGAGCGCGCCGCGCGTCGCCGCGCCGGCCAGTTTCGGCGCCAACGTCTTCGCGCGCGAGGCTGGCGGCGCATCCAGCGTCGCGCCGGAGAGGTTCGACGCCGCATGCTTGACGCCGAACCACGACGCGAACCCGGGGACGGTGGTGCCCGTGGCCATGGCTAGGCGGCCTTCCGCACCGCGAAGTAGGGAAAGACCATGTAATCGAGGCCGCCCACCTGCCAGATCTCGCCGACGTTGAAGCCGTGCTGCCAGGCCCACGTGGCGAACACGGTCGGCACATAGCCGATCGGGGCCCATCGTGCCGTTGCCATCTCCGAGAACGCATGCAGGGGCAGCAGCATTGCGCCCGGGTAGGCGTTCGGCCACGAGCGATTCTTCACGTTGACGTAGTTGGGCGTATATGACTCGATGCCACCGAGCGAAGTCGAGGCAAGAGCGCTGCGAATCCTGCGGCCGGTATAGCCAGAGGCCGTGTTTGTTGACGAGTAGACGTTTGAGATCCACTGCGACGCCCAGACCGCGGAGTCGATCCGGACGAAGAAGCCGGATTGATCCTCGATCTGGTGGGTGGTCGGAGCCAGCCCCGTCAGGTCGTACCCGTACTTGCCCGAGCTGGGATACGCCGTGTTGTAGTACGAGGCCATCGAGCCGAAGAAGTACGGGTAGTCCATCGTGTATCCCGTCTTCGTCATCGATGGGCCCCATCCGAGGTAGCCAAAGACGCCGGTTGTCCACTCCACCACGACCACGATGTTGTCGTTGCCGTCGTCGAAGAAGTGGTAATGGGGCACAGCGCCAGAGCCAAGGCACACCCCGGCGCCCACCACGCTGCTCGATCCAGAAAAGACGGGTCCTCCGGCCTGCGATCGCCAGTTCGAGGCGCCTGAGTACCCGGTGCCGAGATACACCCCAATCCCGTAGCCGCCGCCGTAGTTGTAGTTCCAGATCGACTCAGACATCGCCGCGCGCAGGTTCACGTACAGCCCGTTCTTGTGCAGGTGCGCTCGCCACCCGGGGCTGTCGCTGACGCTCGAGTCCGAGGTCCAGCCCTGCGCGACGAGCCACGAGACGAGCAACTGCAGCAAGTCAATGGGGGACGTTGCCGCCCCGGTTACGTAGGACGCGGCCATGTCAGTCGAGCCTCACAGCGAGGTAGTCGTTGCGGTCGGACCGGTTCACGTTGAGCACCACGAGGTGATCGACGGCACCCAGGCGCACCAGGGATTCCGCCGTGATGCTCTGGCCGGTCACGGCGAACACCCCGGAGAGCTGTCCCGTGGGGTTCGCAAGGCCGAGCAGCATCACCGGCCAGAGCGCATAAGAGCCGTCATGGCAGACGTCGAGCAGGTTGAAATCCCCGGCGTAGGGCCAGATCAGGTTCTGGGTGGTGGGGGTCCACCACAACGTGTCGCCGGATGCGCTGACGAACGGAACCCAGACGCCGTCCATCCCGCGCACGTGCAGTTGTGAGTCGTTGACGTACCCGCCGTTGACCTCGGCGTGGGTGAACGCACGATGCCGACTGTCCACGGTCGCCCACCGCAGGTGGGAGTCGTTCCAGCCCGGATTCCCCCCTGAGACCGGCGCGACCGGACCGCCCAGACAGATCGGGTACGGGTACTGTGATGGCGTGAAGAACGAGTCGTAGAAACCGAGGTACGCGACCTCGTACTGGCTCTGGATCTTCGCCACGACCATGCAGCGCCGGCCGTCGGCGACAAACCAGTAGGGGATTGAGTTCTGCCACAGCGGCAGCCACAGGCTCGAGTGGCACCCGGGCTGCTGGTACAGATTGAGCCCGGCCGTGTAGCCGTCGAACGCGAAGATCTCCCAGTCGAAGTAGTCCTCGGCCGTGCGCCGCAGGTGATGCGCGCCGAGGTAGATCTCGCTGGTGCCGTTGTTGCCCGGCGCCTTCCACATGTACTGGCTGAAGGCGACGTTGATGCCGCCCGCCGCGCGCCGCATCTCGATCGCCGAGACCGTGATTGTGGTGCTGTAGCCGGCGGAGAAGTTGAGCCGGTAGCGCGTCGCGCTGACCGGGCTCGAGACCGTGAAAGCGACGGGGTCGTTGGTCCAACTCACCCAGTTGGTGCGGGTGTCGAGCACCGACCAGGCGGAGCCGGTCCAGTATTCGAACGTCCAGCTCTTGGGCTGGGTGCTACCGGTACCCACCCAGGTGGTGAGGATCGCGTACTCGGCGATCGTCTCGGCCTCGAGGAAGTCCAACTGCAGCGTGCAGGTGATCGTCCCAGGAGCCCAATGACGGGAGCCGTCGCCAATCTTCTTACCATCGATCACGTTCTCCCCGGCCAACGCGCCAGAGGTCCCAGCACTCGCGGTCACGTAGCACCCGCGCGCGCGCTGCATGGAGGTCCACTTGGGGGCGGTGGAGAGCGTGAAGACGTCGCCGGCAACGAGGGCGGTACCACCCGCGGTCAGGGCGAACTGGACCTTCGTGCCCGTGTAGGGCGTTCCGACCGTCGCATTGGAGAGCGCGCCCGAGACCGCCCCCACGACCGTGAACGTCGTCGAGCTCGTGGCGGTGAGCGTGAACGTCTCGGCCACGGACGCGGAGCCGCCTTTGTAGCCCGTGAGCGTGCCGTTGCCCGTGCCGACGTACGCCAGCCCGAACGCGCTGCCGTTCGTGGTCAGGAACGTGTGCAGGCGCTCGAGCAGGTCTGCGTGGTCTGATGCGGTGCCGGTCTCGAACATTCCTATCTCCCCAACGCCTGGCTGTACGCCCGGCGGTTCTTGCCTGCGACACGCAGGAGCGCGCGCTGAACCTCGGGGCTCTCGATCGACTTCGCGATGAGCCCTTCGTCCAGCGCAATCGTGATCTGCCCGCCCAGCGTCGCCTGTACCGGCGCAGCGGCCGCCGGCGAGACCAGCCCGCCGTCGGCGTAACCGCGCGTGGGGGACAGAAGCCGCGGCGTCAGGCTGCCCTGGCGCATCGACTCGAGCGCCTGCAGCGCGCCGGGCGTGCGCACAACTCGCGCCGGCATGACGTACTCGCCATTCGACAGGCGCGCCGGGATGGAGTCGCTCGTGCCGGTGCCAGGCCCGAGGATCAAACCGCCCTCGGCGGCGCGGAACAGGAAGGTGGTAGCCGCCTTCGCGATGCGCATCGCGACCAGCTGCTGAATCGCCTGCGCGATCGAGAGGATCATCTGACTGATCGCGTCGGTCAGGCTGTGCACCTGGTTGATGCCCGAGGCCAGGAAGCTGGATAAGCCGCTCTGGAACGCGCCCTTCATCTCCACGCCAAAGTCGGCTGTCTTCACCTTCAGATTGGCGATCGTCGCCGCGAAGTGGTTCACCGCCGCGACCGCCTCAGGCCCCAGCGCCTGAGCGATCTCCCGCATCTTCTCGACGATTGCGTCCAGTCCCGGAAGCTGGTCGGTGTCGAGCTTCGCGAGTTGCTTCTTCCCGTCGGCCTGCGTGATCACGTGCGCGGCCATGTCGGACTCGATCTTCTTGCGCTTGTCCTCGAACGCCTGCAGGTCGACGTTCGCCTGGGCCATCAGGTGCTTGAAGAGGGCGTCCGCGCGCGCCACGTCGCCGGCCGCCTGCGCCTGCGCGGTCGCGTCGGCCAGAGGCACGTGGCTCTTGACCAGATCGTCCTGGAACTTCTTCTGCTTCGCCGCGATCGCGTCCAGGGCAATCGCGTAGCGGTTCGCCTCGGAGTCGTCGAGTGCGGCGCGGTCCTGCAGCAACTGCTTCGCGAGCGCGAGACGCTCGGCATCTCCCGACCGATCGATGTTCGTCAGGTTCCTCGACAGCTCCTGACGCGCGGCCAACTCCTCGGAGTTAAGAGCGGCCATGGTCCCGGCCCGATCCTCGGGATCCTTCACCTGCTGCGCGAGGACGCGAAGCCGAGCGATCTCCTTGACCTTCGCGTCGTAGTTGGCCTGAGCCTTCTGCCGCTGGTCGGCCAGGTACTGGTCGAGCGACATGCCGCCGGCGTCGTACGCGCGCTGGTCCTCAGCGAGCAGCGCGGCGTTCTTGTCCTGCTCGAGCTTCAGTTCCTGCGCGGCCGCCTGCTGGAGGCGAGCGAGGTGCTTCTGGCGCTGAGCCTCTTTGTCGGCCGCGTCCTTGTCGCCACCCGTGGGCCCGGCGGGAGGAATCGGCGGAGGCGCGACCACGATGTCGGCCCACGCCTTACCCAGCCCCTTCCAGGCGTTGAGCCCCGTGTTCACCGTGACGCGAAACGCGTCCTTGCCGTCCGCGACGAACTTCTGCCAGTCGTGGTGGAGCACGTCCATCATGAGCGTGCCCACAGCCCCGAGTCCGAGGATGAGACCTGTGAGCGGGCTGTCGACCACGAACGCGATCGTCATCGCGAACGCCTTGAAGGTCCGAACCAGAGCGCCCGCAACCTCGCCGAGATACTGGAAGGCGCTGCCCTGGCCGGAGACGTGCGTCGTCATCTCCTCCATCGTCTGGGCGAGCTGCGGGCCGAAGCCGCGCAGAAACTCGATGCTCGCGCCGCGGCTGTACAAGCCCAGCAACTTGATCTGCTCGTTCAAGCGCTCCACGAGCCCGACCGTGGCCTCGTCGACGAAGAAACCTGTCTTCTTCGCAACGTCCACCACGGTGTCGATACCACCGCCCTTCGAGAGTTGGGCGAGCTTCTCGAGCACGGGGATGAGCGCCTTGCCGTTGCGGCCGGCGAGCCCCGTCATGATCGCGCTCTTCTCCTGGCCGTCCGCCACCTGGTGGAGCGCGTTCGCGAGGACCATCGCGTTCACGGCGATGTCGTTCGAGGTGAAGTCCTTCGCTGAGAGCGCTTCGCCCCGCGCGTTCTTCAGCCGACCGAACGCGGCAACCATGCCAGGGATGCCGGCCTTGAGCGCGTCGAGGTTCTTACCCAGCAGGCCCATACCCGCCGTGAGGACCTTGGAGTCGGTGTCCGTGAGCGTCGCGGCATAGGAGAGCGCGGACATGTGCTCGACGGTCGTACCGATCTGCTGCGCGAGGTGCTTCTGCTCGACGGCCAGCGAGATCGTCTCCTTCGTGAACTTCACGAACTCGCCAACCGTCAGCGCGACGCCGAGACCGCCCAGCAGCCCCCGCACGCCCTCCAACCCCTTCGCCAGCCCAGAGAAGCCGTCCTCTGCCTGCTTGCCGGCCGCGTGCGACTGCGCGGAGAACGCCCGCATCGCAGCGATCGCCTCGGGGGCGCCTTCGACCGAGAGCCGGACCTTGACGTCAGCCACGGCGCCCACCGATCCCGTCGACGCTGAATGCAGCCGCTGCTCGCATCACGCCTCCTGGGATTCCTCGAGGATCGGTGGAACCTTCGGCGCCTTCTTCAGTCCGCCGAAGACGTAGAGCAGTTGCTGGTGCCGGTACCCGCTCATCGCTCGCTCGCGCAGCCGCGCCTCGTAGGCGATGAGTGCTTCTGAAAGCGGCCAGCGCAGCACCGCTCGGTGTCGATCAACGTCGTGCTGCGACAGCTCTCGAATCAGGTCTGCCCAGGGCCCGTAGTTGCGGCCGCGTTCGGCCCGCTCGGGTTGGGGCTTGCCGGTGTCGCCGCCTCGCTCGCGGAAGAGCGCTGGGAAGCCACGAATGAGCCGAGCCCGGCCTTCAAGAAAGGGAAGAGCAACTCCATCACGAGGCCGTAGACGCGCGACTTGTCATCGGGCTCGTCGAGTCCGCCGAGGAACTCCACCGTCTCGGCCTGGACGCGTGGCGTCCACCCGCTCGAGCGGCCCTCGCGGTTGGCCCCAACGAGGACCTCGATGAAGCCCTTGAGGCCGCGCGAGGGCGCGCGCACGGCGTCCGCCGGGACAATCAGGCACGCGAGCATCGGCAGCAGCGCCTCGGCCTCGCACAGCGCCTGCAGGACACGCCAGCCGTAGGCCTCCGGCGTCTCGCCCTCGTGCATCGAGGGATCCTTCAGGCCCGCGACGTTCATCAGCCGCAGCAGCTCGATGTCGTGCCGCACGGTGCTCTCGCCGACCGGGACGAATGCCCGGCCGGCGAGGAACACCTTTTTCTGGATCGTCGCGCTCACTAGCTGAGCTCGAGCTCGGTGACGGTGAACAGTTCGGTGTGGCCCGCGGCCGTCAGTACCGTGACCTTCAGCCCGAACTCGACGGGATCACTCGCGATGAACGGATACGCCCCGTCGCTCGCGATCGAACAGTTCCAGATGTCGAGCTGGTGCACCGGACCGACGTTCGAAGTGCCGACGTAGAGCAGCTGGCCCTCGATGCGCGGCACATAGCCGCCCAGGACCACGTTGAGCGGCGTGGTGATCACCGGGTAGGTGTAGTCGGCGGTGAGCGCGTCGCCGGCGACGAGTCCCGTTGAAGTCATCGCAACGCATTGGATGATCCCGTTGATCGCGTCGACGATGGTGAAGTCGGACTGCGCGGACAGCGCGGCGCCGGCCTTCTTGATTGTCATCGCCGAGATACCCACGCCGCTGACGACGCTGCCCCGCTTGGCGAGCTTGTAGATCGCGCCGATCTTCGCGCCGCCCGCGAGCGCCTCCGCCGTCGCCGAGCCACCGGACGCCTGGGTGAACGCGGCGCCGGCGTCGCCCATGAACACGAGCTTCAGGTTGTCCGGGTTGCACTCCATCAGCGTGATCGGGAACTCGGGCGCGCGCTTCTTCGAGATGCGCGTGAGCGGCGTCGGCGAGAACGAGGTGAAGTCGAGGATCTCGGCGATGTCATCCCCGATCGTCCCGAACTCCAGCTTGGAGCAGTTGCCCAGATGGATGAGCGGGTCGAGCACGCCCGTCGTCAGGTTCTTGCGAGCGAAGAAGACCTTGCCACGCGGCAGCGCGATTCGGCTGGCATCAGCGTTGAAGCCCATCGTGTTCCTCCAGTCCTCGGGCTACTTGGCCCGCGTGACGTCATTGACGAGATTGCGGTACTCGATCCCCAGTTCGACCAGGCAGCGCGCGACGTTGCCCTTGCCGACAATCGCCATCTTCTTCATGAGCACGACGCGAATCGCTCCGGTGCCGGCGAGCGCTCCGGTGCTGTCCACGGGCCCGCACTGCTTCGAGATCCACTGCACCGCCGCGTCAACGGCCTGGCTCGCGCTGACGCCAGAGGTCGCCGCGACGTAGATCTCGAAGTTCGCCTTCACCGTGCGGAAGTCGATGAGGCGGTCCTCGTTCTGGTTGCCCTTCGGCTCGTCCTCGTAGCCCGAGAGCGCGATCACCGGCATCGCGACCTGGGCCTCGAGGTCCACCCAGCGATCACGCTCGATGACCGGAAGACCCGCAGGCCGGCCCGTGTTGAGCGCCGTGACGAGGGCTGTCAGCGCGGCCTCCAGGACGGACGCGCTCATGCCGGCACCGGGTAGGCGAGGAAGTGGGTCAGGTCGTCGTTGCGCAGGTGCAGCACGCTATCCACCACGTACTGCGCGTTCTGGATCGTGACGGTGACGCCCTCCGCGAGTGCGGAGAGCGCCCCCGTCTTCACCGTGACCAGATGCGGCCTGGACGTCACCGAGACAGGCGTGCCCCACATCTTCCGCGTGGCAAGGTCCTGCAGGATCGGTGAGTCCTCGCCTGAGAGCATGCACGGCACCGTGACGCTGCCGAGGGTGACGGTGACGCCGCCACCCGCTGCCGCGAGCATGTGGTCGTACTGCGCAGACGAGATGAGCGCCATGGCCGCGAGCGCCTACTTGTACTTGGGCGTCGCGATGAGGCCGACCCCGATGACGCTGACGATCGTCCCGCCGCCCACGACCGAGGCGAGCAGGAACTTCTTGCGATCGCCGATGTCACCGATCGGGACGATGAGCGACCCGATCGTGGCCACGGAGACCGCCGCGGTCGCCGCGACCGTGCACGTCGCCGCGCCGGTCGGGGAGGCGAAGTCGGCGGGCGTGCCGTTGATCGTGTCGCACTCCTGGATGGTCGGCTTCAGCGTCGCCGAAGACGGCGAGCCGGTGATCGAGTAGAAGAGCACCGCGACCGCCGGGCCTTCATACTTCGAGCAGTCGACGAAGGCGCCAGAAGCCGTCGCGGTCGTTCCCGCGGCCGCCACGGCAACCGGAGCGAGCAGGGTTTCCGTCCCGATGAGAGGAAGCAGGTTCATCGTGTAGCTCCTTCGGGCATCGCGCCCGTGATTGAGGTCCCGGTGGGGCGGGCCGGCGACGCGAGTGGGGGTAAACCCCGCGCCGACCTGCACCCGCCCCGATTGCGGTGGGCGACTAGATCAGGCGAGCGCTCGTGTGGTGCAGGAAGGCCTCGGGGCGCTGGTTGACGGTGTCCGCCATCTGGAACGTGGTGATGCGGACCTGTCCCGAGGTGGCCAATGTCAGCTGGTCCGGTACGATTTCGAGGGCTCCCCACAAAGTGAAAATAAGATTGGCCCAAGCTCCCAAAATCAGGCCGTGGTCCGCCGCGTTGGCCGTGCCCATGTAGGAGTTCGCACCGATCGGCACCTGGTTGGTGGTGACGGCGCGGTAGCCCGCGAGCTGCCCGTCCTCGAGCTTGCCGGTCCAGCAGAAGCCGGTCGCGATCGTGCTCGCCAGCGGCGAGGCCGACAGCACGCCGGCCATCTCGGGCGTGGTCATGTACGCCAGCGACTGGCCGCGCACGTTCCGCTTGAGTACCTGCCCCTGCGCCTGGCGCAGCAGCTTGTAGCTCGGGACGCCGCTGCCCATGCCGAGCGTCTGCGAGTCGGGGTTGTTCACGATGCCGAGCGGCTCGCGATCCGTGCCCTTGCCGGACACGCCGCCGGCGTCGAGCGCGATGCCGTGCCCGGTCACCAGCAGGTCCGTGATGTAGCTCTGCACGTTGACGTTCGACAGGTTGATGAGCTGCCGCGGGATCGGCACGGTGCCGATGAGCGTCTTGGGCGTGCTGGTCACGAAGCCGAACTTCGCCCCCGAGTCCGACGCGCCGGATGCCGGGTTGGTGCCCATCACTGCACCGTCGGATCGTTGGTGAGCCGCGGCCAGGTGATCTGCCCGATCAAGCCGGGGATGAGCCGTGCGCCGAGTGCCGTGCACATCGTGGCGTTGCGGAGCAGGTCGATGATCTCGCCGACGTTCTGGTTGACGATTTCAGCGCCGCCAGTCGGGATCGCCGGACCCATCGAGGCCGAACGGCCCTGCTTCGCGAACGCCTCAGGCAGCTCCTCCTGCAGCCGCATCGGAACGAAGAGACCGCCCCGGTGCATGATGCCGGCGCCCGCAGCCTTGCGCGCGATCTCCTGGCTCACCTCGAGCTCGAGCCCCTCGGGCTTGCCGAACTCGGACGAACTCTGCAGGCCCATCGCGCAGCGGATCGCGCGCACGATGTTGTAGCGCTCGGCGTCCTTCTTGTTCAGCGGCACGAGCGTCTCGGCCGCGGGCGCACCCGCCACGAGCAGCTCGCTCGAACGCAGGTCCAGGATGCGAGCCTTCACCTGTTCGACCGACAGCCCCTGCTCGATCCACTCGCCGGCACGCGCCTGCAGGCCGTTTCCGACGCACACCGAGACGATCTCGCCGACTCGCTTGTTGTGGGACGCGACGTCGAATCCGCCGGCGCCCTGCGAACGCTGCTCGACCACGATGGCGGGACGCGGGTCGGAGTCCTCGACCTCGAGAGCCACGCCGCCTTCACCCTGAACGCGCTTCATCTGTTCTGCCTCCTGATGTGCGGGCGGATCGCCCTCGTGACCGTCGACGGAGAACTCGACTTCCCCCGCCGAACGACCGACGCGAGAGTTCGCGTCGGCGGGAACGGAAACGCTGGAGGCCTCACAGACCTGCCAGCGCGGGATGAGGAACGTGTCGGGATCGCCGTTCTTGCCGGCGATCAGCAGCTGCGCGCGTGTGCTCAGCGGCTGCCACCCGACGGAGATCCAGCGACGGATCTTCTGAACGAACTCCTGCTTCGCGAGCTGCGCGCGTGCGGAGGGGCCGAAGCGGACGCGACCCTTGAGCTTCCGATCCTCGAGACGGACGTCGTCGACCACGCCGACGTGCAACTCGGGGTCGACACGCAGCGGCGCGTTCTCCCCGCCGTGCTCGAGCAGGAACGAGAGGCCGCGCTTCGCCAGGCTCATGTCAATCGCGCCCGGCGCGTGCGAGAGCACGACGTAGCCGCGCGGACCCAGAACCGGCGTCTCAGTCGAGATGATGATGTCGAACACCTCTTCGGCATCCGCCGGCGCGGCCGCGGCGTCCGCGAACAGCGTGCCGTCCGCGGAGCGGAACTGGCGTTCGAACTCGACCTCGACGGCCTCACCCCAGAACAGGGTCGAGACCGACTTGGCGGGAACGGTGATGGGCTTCGTCACGCCGCTACCAGAGCGCGATGATGCTGGTGCACGGCGTGGGGGTCGCCCAGATGCGCGTGACCCGCAGCGGCAGCATCGTGCCGGCCTTCAGCAGCAGGAACGTCGGTGTCGAGCCGTCGAGCAGCGTGACCTTCATGCTGCCGTCAGCGCCGACGTAGACCGCGCGCGTGACAATCGCCAGGTCCGTCGAGTCGCTCGGCGTGACGGTCGCGGAAGCGCACGCGGGCCCGGTCATCGAACTGAGCGTGCCGCCCGGATATGAATCGATGTTCGCCCAGAGATCCTTCGCAGCCACGTTGCCTCCTCGCGTGTGAACAACGAACGAGGTCCAACGTCGCTGCTGGGTGTAGGCCGTCCATTAGAGTCTTAATCCAATGGACAGGGGAGGAGCGCCACCTAGCGTGCAGAGCCATGGAAACGCTCACGGCAATGCCCGCCCGCTTCACCGCAGGAACGACCGTCAGCTACACGCGGTCGATCGCGAATCTTCCCGACTCCGCGTACGGCTGGGCGTTGTACGTCTCGCTCGCCGACGCCGCGCAACTCGTCGCCGGACCGTTCACGGTCACGAACGCATCGGCTGACGTCGTGATCGCGGCGACCGCCACGGCCGCGCTCACCCCGGGCTCCTACCGCTGGCAGGAAACGCTGAAGGAGTTGGCCCCGGGAACTCGCGTCCAGGAGGTCTCGCGCGGCAACTCGGTCGTCGACTTCGACCTCTCGACGGCCACCGCGGGATCTGGGCAGACGGACGCCGCGCGCACGCTCGTGGCCTTGAAGGCCGCGATGCTCGGCCGCATCACCGCGGACGCCGAGACGATCGTCATCGACGGCACGACGATCGCCCACATCCCCTTCGAGCTGCTCGACAGCCTGGTCTGGAAGTACCAGCGCATCGTCGATCTGCAGAACAACCCGAAGGCCTTCTTCGGCACCGTCCAGGCGAACTGGGGCCCGGCGCCCCTGCTGACACTGCCCGGTTACCCGCTGCCGCCCATGGGAGGTGTGTGATGCGCCCGTCTGACCTGCTGGTCCGCGTCGAGGGCGCGTTCGACTCCCTGCGCGGCCGCGGCTCGCGCTTCGACATCGCCCGCACGCGCCAGATGGAGATGCGCGCGGCCTATACCGGAGCGCTCTTCAATCGCCTCAACAGCGACTGGATCGTGATGCCGCTGCAGTCCGACCAGGAGCTGATCACCGACCTGAAGCTCCTGCGCACGCGCACGCGCGACCTCGGGCGCAACAACCCGTTCGCGGTCAAGTTCATGCAGATGCTCGAGGACAACGTCATCGGGCCCACCGGCATCGGCATGCGCGCGCAGCTGCCCGACGGCCAGGGCGGTCTCGCCACCACGCAGAACCGAAAGCTCATGGACGCGTGGGCGTTCTTCTCCGACAGCGTCACGACCGACGGCCGCTCCTCGCTCGTCGACTACTGCCAGATGGCCGTGCAGTCGCTCGCGCAGGATGGCGAGATCTTTGCCGAGAAGCGCATCGGCCGGCAGTACGAGTACGGCCTCGCGATCAACACCGTCGACCCCGACCTCGTGGACGAGCTGTACAACGTCGCGCGCAACGAGTGGAACTCCTCGAACGAGGTCCGCCTCAGCATCGAAGTCGACAACGAGATGCGGCGCGTCGCGTACCACTGCTACCGCGAGCCCTCCGTGTACGGCCAGCTCTCGCGCCAGCGCTACGCGATTCCTGCCGACGCGATGATCCACCTCGGCCGCGCGCGCCGGATCAACCAGACGCGGTACGTGCCGTGGTTCCACCCGGTGATGGGCGCAATGAAGGAACTCGACGGTCTCGGTGAGGCCGAGCTCGTCGCCAGCCGCCTGGCCGCCTCGAAGATGGGCTGGATCCAGATGGACGAGTCCGCCGGCCCGATGCCCGGCGAGATCAACTCGACCGGCTCACGCACGCCAATCCCGATGGAAGCGACGCCGGGCTCGATCTCGATCATGCCCAAGGGCTACTCGTTCCAGGGCTGGGATCCGCAGCACCCGACTACGGCGTTCGCCAGCTTCCACGCCGCCATCATCCGCAAGATCGCCGCTGGCCTGGGCGTCTCGTACACGTCGCTGGCGAACGATCCCGGCGACGCGAACTATTCGAGCTCGCGCACCGCTCTGCAGATGGAGCAGCGATTCTGGCGGAAGCTGCAGCAGTTCTTCGTGCGCAAGTTCATGGTCGACCTCTTCCGCGAGTTCCTGCGCACCGCGCCGCTCACGGGAAATCTCGATCTCGGATTCGGCATGAGCGACCCGAAGAAGGTCCTGCCCTTCATCGCCTGGGAGACGCCCGGCTGGGAGTGGATCGATCCGAAGAACGACGTCGAGGCCGCGGTGCTCGCGATCCAGAACAACCTCGACTCGCCCCAACGCGTCGTCGGTGCGCGCGGACTGGACTTCGAGCGCGACATCATCAATCCCAAGAAGGAAGCGCAGCGCCTCATCTCGGAGGCCGGTCTCGACCCGGCCCCGACGGCAGCGCCCGGCGTGGGTAGCCCAGCGAACGGAGACACACAGACCGATCCCAAGGGGGCCGTGTCTGCCGATTCCGCCAAGGACGCCCCGCCGGTCGCACCATCGCGCAACGGCACCGCGAAGCCGAAGAGCCGCATCGCTGCCTGAGAACACCCGCCAGCGAAGCCCCGTGATCGCGACGCATGCGGTCGCGGGGTTTTCGTTTCCCCGACCCACTCCAGGAGGTAACCCGTGGTTCGCGCTCTCGCGTTTATGTGGCTACTCACGCTCGCCGCGCCGGCGGACGCCGCCGTGTGGGCGACGCTGCGCTGGACCAACCCGCCGCAGCCGGTGGACACGGTCCGATGCCTGCGCGTGCGCGCGCCCGGTGACACCGTTTCGGTGTCGCTCTACTCGTCCACGAGCCCGCTGGCCGCGAAGCTGCCGGGATCCCCGGGACAAAGTGATAGCGCGTACCTGAGCGTGAGCCAGGTGAACGTCGTGGGACCCGCGGCGATTCGAATCCACCTCGCCATGCACAACGGCGCCGGCTGGTCGGGACCCAGCAATGCGCTGTCGCTCTTCTACGCCGCGCGCGACACGTTCTACCTCGGCCCATGGGGCTCGACGATGCCCACCGCCTGCTGGTGGCACGGCCCGGGTCTGTTCGGCTACGCGCAGCAGTTCGGCGACGCCACGTGGGTGGATTGGAGGCATGCGGAGGTGGTTCAGAACGGCGCGCGCGCCGCCATCTGCCGCATCTACGGCTACTGCTGCCGCCGCGGCGTGCGCGACACGGCGTGGTGCTCGGCGCCCTGAACGCGAACACCCCCGGCACCGCAGCAGGGCGTCGGGGGTGTCAGGTAATATCCGCTCCGATCGACTCAGCCTTCGAGCGACTTCACCCACGGCAACAACGGTGTCCCTATCGGACCGAAGAACTTGAGCGCCCATGCCATCTGCTCCGACTGGCTCGGATCTTCAAGAATCCGGCCGCGGGCCTGTAGTAGGGCGGCACGCAGGTCCTCGCTGTTGATGCCATAGGGATAGAACGCCCCGAGCCCCCCACCCCAGCCACGGATGAACACCAAAAGCCCGCACTTCACGGCTCCGACGTTGCCTCCTGTCGCAGCAATCGCCTCTCTCACCAACTCGGGCGCCAATCCCACCCGCACCGCGATCTTGTCAAACGCGTCTTCGTTCATGAATCCCCCTGTCCACGGACCCTACGACCCACGAGCACCACGCTCAACTCGCAGCCGACGCCGGCAGCGCGTTCGGCGCCTGGACTAGTTTCGCGGGCGCCGGCGGTTTCTCGTCCACCCAGCCCCGCACGATTCCCAGTCGCGCGCCGAGTCGCACCCACCAGTGCGCACAGAGCTGGTCGAACGCCGCCTTCTTCCGGTCGCGGTCCGCGGACAGCGTCGAGAGCGCCGACTGCAGCGAGCCGAGCAGCACGGTCTGCTGCTCCAGGTGCCGCCAGACGGTCGGGTTCTTCACCTCGACGCGCACGCCATCCGTGCGCTCGAGGACGCCCACCGCACCGCGCTTGTGCCTGCGTGCCATGTCCTCACCTCCACGAGTTGAGCCAGCCGGACCCCGCGGCCGCGCCGCGAAATCCGCCCGGCCTCTGTGCCGGCGCCGCGGGCGATTCCCGCTGCGCCTCCGACGACTCTTCCTCGGCGAGCGGCGCCGCCCACCGCTCCGCCTCCGCGCCCAGCCCCTCGATGAACTCGCGGCCGCAGATATACAGCGCCGCCAGCGCGTAGACCGACAAGTCGAGCGCCTCGTTACGATCGCGCAGCTTCTTCCAGAACGGCACCGAGCCGCGGCCGCGCACGATCTTGCGAATCTTCTTCTCGGCCGTGAGCTGGTCGACGTACTCCATGTCGAACCAGGGCAGCTTCGGGAAGTGGTAGTAGCCCGGGCCCGGCGCGTGGATCTTCAGGCGTGAGTAGATCCGGTCCTTCCCCGAGTCGACGCAGAGCACGAAGAGCGGCGTGCGGTACTTGTTGTTGTACGAGGGCTTGCCGACCAACGGCTTCGCGATCTCCGGACCGCCCTTGATCGCGAACACGCGCCGGTCCGTGCGCGGCTTGCAGAACGCGTACACCTGCTCCGAGTGGTGCCCGCCCGAATCGATCGCCGTGCACACGATCGGCATCGCGCGCCCACTCGCGTGTGTCCACGTGCGCCGCAGGTAGGCGTCCAGGTCGAACCACACCTGCTCGCCCTCGGGATCCCCGTGGAACTGCCGCCAGTCGATCGCCCACGACTCCTCGCCGGCGCCCCAGCCGGTCACCTGCGCCTCGAGGCGATCGCCCTGCACGTCCACCGAGGCCACGAGCACGCCGACGCCGGCGGGGACCTCGGCGGGGTAGACCTCCGCGCGCGCGATGATCTCGCGGTCCTCGAGCTTCTCGCCGATCTCCTCCCAGGTCTCACCCAGGCGCAGGTTGATGAAGTCCTGCAGCAGCTCGTAGGTGCCGCGCCGGACCTCGCGCGTGGCCGCAACGAACTCCCGGGCCATCTGTGCCCACGACAGCCACCCCAGCGGCGAGTACATGCCCGGCAGGTGGTAGCTGCGCATGAAACCGTCGCCCGGGGCCGTCGGCCGCCACTCGCCACGCAGCAGCATCGTGGTCTTGTGGTGCTCCTCGGTCACGCAGCCGCACTCGGGACAGAGCAACTCGGCAGTCTCGGGTCGGTCCTCGGCCCAGCGAATCGAGAAGTGCTCGCCCTCGACCCTCCCGAACGGGTCGGATCCCGCCCACGTGAGGAAGTCCATGCGGCCGCAGTGGAGGCACGGCACGTAGTAGCGCCGCATGTCCCCCTGCAGGAACGCCGGCTCGATGTGCGAGGTCTCCTTCTTGCCCGGCGTGCTGGCGAGATAGATCTTCCGGTTGGCGAAGGTGGTCGTGCGCACGCTCGCCAGCGCGATCGGCGTACCCTCCTGGTCGACGTCGTGCGGGAAGCGGTCCACCTCGTCGGCCATGATTCGTCGAATCGGGTCAGACGACAGCGCGGCCGCGCTCTGCGCCGATGCGATCACCAGCGTGCCGCCCGGGAAATCCTTCTGGATGAGCGTATTGCCCGAGTCGCGCGATCGCGGCGCCGCCACGAGGGACTTCAGCTGCGGACAGGCATCGATCATCGGCCGGATGCGGCGCTTGCTGTACTTCTTGGCGAAGTCGAAGTTGGGCACGACCAGCAGGAAGGGGCTCGGATCGTGCGCAATCGAGTAGCCGATCCAGTTGAGCCCCGTCTCCGTGCCGGCGATCTGTGCCGCTTTCATCAGCGAGACGAACTGGATCGGGTCCAGCGCCGAAAGCGAGTCCATGATCTCGCGCGCGAAGGGCACCCGCGACGTGCGCCACGGCCCGAAAGCGGCCGTCGTCTCGCGTGTCAGGATGCGGTTCTGGTCCGCCCACTCCGAAACCGTGAGCCGAGTCGGCGCCTCGAGCCCCTCGCGCGCCGCTCCCCACACCGCCTCGAGCGCCGCGCTCATCTGGCGCGCGCCTGGCGGAAGACCGCCGGATTGTTCTCCGCGTAGCGCCGCAACGCCGCGAGGTACTCGGCCTGGCGGTCGAGCCCGGAGCAATCCACGGCGCCGGCGCGCAGCGCGCGCACGCGCCACATGGGGGAGAGCTCGTAGTGCGGCACGACCAGCGGCTGGAGCCAGTACTGAGGCAATCGCAGGGCCTCGGCGAACGCCTTGAGCTCGGCCAGGCTCGTGTCCGAGACCATGTGCGCGGCCAAATCGCCGCTCCAGATGGTCCGCCGCTGGGCCAGGCCGTCCACGAAGATCACGGCTCCCGCCTCGCCATGGCCCTGATCGGCGCCGGGCCCGATGTCTCGGCCAGCACCGCGAGGATGTCCTCGGTCAGCGCGCGGTGAATGGCCGCCGGATCCGACTGCCCGGCGAGCAGGGGAGAGAGCCGGTCGGGCAGCCCGAGGAAGTTGTCGCGGATCCTGCGGGTCAGGGCGAACACCTGGGCGCGGACCTCGTCGACGTCGATCAACTTTGCGGAGCGCTGGGCGTACTCGAGCTTCGCCAGGCGCGCGAGGTAGGTCTCGCGGGCGGCGCGCGAGGTGGCGTAGCTCGAGACGACCTTCGGCGTCCCGGCCTCTCCGCCGGCGCCGGCCTCCAGGCCATCCGGCTCGCGCGCACTCTCCGACGGAGGCTCCGGCGAGCGCGTCCGCACAGAACGCGTCGAGCCGGTGACCGAGTTGCTGTGCTTGGCCAGGTCGGTGGCGTTGAGCCACTGCGCGTCCGCCTGCGAGGCGTTGATCTTGCCGTCCGAGCCTGGCGTGATGCGTCCCGCGGCGAGCGCCTTGCGCACCGCCGTGTGCGAGACACCGCGGTGGCGGGAGTAGGCACGAATCGTCATCCCGCCCACGGCGGTCTCCCCGGCCGCTACGCCCACCTCACGCCCCCTTCGCCCCGGGGAGAGCGGCCAGGCGGGACGCCTTCCTGCCCGTCAGCAACTCCCAGCGGCCCACGATGACGTCCACGTAGCGCTCGTCGAGCTCCACGAGACGGGCCCGCAGGCCCAGCGCCTCGCAGGCGATGAGCGTCGAGCCCGACCCGCCGAAGGGATCCAGGACGCGCTCGCCGCGGCGCACCGAGTTCGCGAGCATCCGCTCGATCAAGGCCACCGGCTTCATCGTCGGGTGGTCGGCGTTCGAAGCCGGCTTGTTCTCGTAGAACACGCTGCCGCGCACCGGCTCCACAGTCAGGTCGCGGCCACGCACGATGAGCGTCGTCTCGCCCATGACGATCTGCCACTCGTCCTCGCCCACCTGCTGGAAGGGCCAGCCCTCGAGCTCGTGAATGGTGGTCTTGTCGCGGCCGCCGTACCAGCGGTGCGCGGCGCCGATCTTCCAGCCGTACAGGATCGGTTCGTGCTGCCAGTGGTAGTCGCCGCGAGAGAGCACGAGGGCGTTCTTCCGCCAGATGAGGCAGGACGCCAGTTTGAAACCGACGTCGATGAACGCCTTGCGGAACGCGATCCCGCCCGTGTCCGAGTGCGCGACGTAGATCGGGGCGCCCGGGCGCATGACGCTGGCGAGCGCGCCGAACGCCGCGTGCAGGAACGTCGAGAACTCGGCGTCGGTCATGTCGTCGTTCTGGATCGAGCCCGCCGTGCCCTCGTAGGCGACGTTGTAAGGCGGGTCCGTCCAGACGGCGTCCGCGGGCTCGTCCTCGAGCACGAGACGGAGATCCCCGACGCGCGTCGCGTCCCCGCACAGCACGCGGTGCTCGCCGAGCAGCCACA
>CAIXRL010000710.1 GCA_903921835.1 Candidatus Eiseniibacteriota bacterium
AACATCATCGACCAGATGATCCTGCGCCTGCCCGGCGGACCCCTGGGCCAGCACCTCGGCGTGCTGCCGCCCGGCCGCTGGGGCAGCAGCGTGGTGGAGTCGCCGCGCGGCCTGCACGTGCACTGGCTGCGCGCCGACCCGCGCGGCGCGATCGGCGAGTGGCGAGTGCGCTCGGCGTCGCACGCCATCTGGCCCGCGCTGGCGCTGGCGGTGCCGGGCAACATCGTTCCCGACTTCCCGCTCATCAACAAGAGCTTCAACCTGTGCTACGCGTGCACGGACAAGTGAGCATGGGCGTCGCCGGCGGGACCGGGCGACGCGCGCGTCACCCGATCCGCCTGTCCGTGCCGGCCTGCGCCTATTTGAGCAGCATGAGCTTCCGCGTCTCCGAGTAGCTGCCGGCCGTCAGGCGCGAGAAGTAGACGCCGCCCGGGAGGTTGCGCGCCGTCCACGTCATGGTGTGCGCGCCGGGGCTCATCACGCCGTCCACCAGTGTCGCCACCTCGCGGCCAAGCGTGTCGTAGACGCGAAGCGTGACCACCGGCGCCGGGTCGCCGCCGGCCGCCGTGCCATGGCGGGCGCCGGGCACGGTGAACCGGATCACCGTCGTCGGCGTGAACGGGTTCGGGTAGTTCCCCGACAGCGAGTACGAAGCGGGCGGCGCCCCGTCACCGTCATCCACGCCGGTGGTGATTGGGCCGAGAGCACCCAGACCGTTGACATGTGACGCATACAGGGGACCGCTCCGAAGCCATGACACGATGGCGCCGCCGGATCCGTCCCCGAGCAACGCGGGCCAGGACTTCCCGAGCGGCCCTGTGGCGATTCCTGCCCCGTTGCCGGTCCACTGCACGTTGCCGGACGGGTTGATCCTCTGCGCGTAGATGTCCGTCTTCGTCCCGCCCCGTTGGGTCTGCCAGGCGATGACCGCCCCGTGCGACCCGTCCTTGACGATGGCCGGCTGCTGCGGGTTGCCCGGGAGCGTGTCGATCGGCACACCGCTCGCGGTCCACGCAACGGAGCCTGCAGAGGTGATGCGACCCGCATAGAGTTTCATTACGTAGTTCGCGCCTTCGACCCACGCGCCGATCACTCCGCCGGCATCGTCGCTCGCGATCACAAGTGGAGCTTTGCTCAGCGTGGACGAGCTGAAGGGCACCCCACGGCCTGCCCACTGAAGCGTGCCCATCGCGCTGACCCTTTGCGCGTAGAGGTCCCATTGCACTCCATTGCGGCGGGTGTCCAACCACGCAATGATCGCCCCGTCAGCGCCGTCGCTGACCATGACCGGGTTCAGCTCAGCCGCCGCAGTGGCGGCGATGGCGATTCCCCCGCTCGCCCAGAGGACCGTGCCCGTCGAATCGACACGCTGGGCCATCACGTCCGAACTGGTGCCGGACCGGCTGTCCTGCCAGGCGATGATCGCACCCCCGGCACCATCGGTCATGCTGCTGAGAGAACCCACGTACGTGTCGCCGGCCACCGTGCAGATGGGAACACCGTTTGTCGTCCAGCGGGTGGCACCGGATGCGTCGATGCGTTGCGCGTACACATACTTGTCGTTGTTCCCCGCGCGGCCGTCCACCCACGAGAAGATCGCTCCGCCGGCGCCATCCGAGCTGATTGCCGCGGAGCTCTGGTAGCCCGCCGGCGAGCCGCAGACCATCACGGGGTTGGCCCCCCAGGTGAGCGTGCCGGTCGAATCGGCGCGCTGCGCGCAGATGTTGGCCGGGCCCGTGCGGGATTGATTCACGTAGAAGATGGCACCGCCTCTTCCGTCGGCGATCATCGTCGGACCGAACGACCCATCCAGCGTTTGTCCGATCAGGAGCCCGCTCCAGTCCCACTTCCTGGCGGCGAAAACACTCAGCCGTTCGCCGTAAAGGATGCTGGATCCGACCCCCCCGCGCACGTCGTACCATCCGAGGATCGCTCCCCCCGCCCCATCGCTGACGAGGGTTGGACCGTATTGGGCCGTCGATCCGGCGAACACGAGGTTGTTGACGGTCGGGTCGGCCGACCATTGCGCCGAGCTTGGATTCGGCGTGGACATCGTCAGCGCTGCAGCCAGGAGCAAGGACGAGAAGACGAAGAGGATTGGGCGCATGGCTCCCCCGAGGGCGTTGTGGCGGCCGGACAAACGGTTCGCGACTCTCATATTGTAGGCGCACCACGCGGCGTCTTGCCAATCCGGTCCGCCGCCGGGGAGAGCACACCGCCGAGTCGGGAACGCGGTGGCCCACCGAGCCCGCGCCGGGCGCAGGCTCAGCGCGTGTTCAACGTGGCCGCGCTTCCCCGCTCTCGATCCGCCCCAGCAGCCTCAGCAACCCGTCCAGCAGCGTGAGCGGGTGCGGCGGGCAGCCGGGGATCCACAGGTCCACGGGCAGCTCTGCGGGCACGCCGTCGCTCACCTCGGGGCTGCCGCGGAACGCGCCGCCGTCGATCGCGCACACGCCGGCGGCGATCACCAGGCGCGGATCCGCCGTGGCGGCCCAGGTCTGCATGAGCGCCTCGCGCATGTTCACGCTCACTGCGCCGGTCACCAGGATGCCGTCGGCGTGCCGCGGCGATGCGACGAACTCGATGCCGAAGCGCGCCATGTCGTACGCCACGGTTCCGAGCACGATCAGCTCGCCCTCGCAGCCGTTGCAGCTGCCCGCCGAGACCGAGCGCAGCCGCAGCGAGCGGCCGAAGAGCTTGCGAGTGCGCTGCGCGAGAGCGGTCGCCAGCTGGACATCGCCGGTCTCCGAGCGCAGCCCCTCGCGCGTGCGCGACGCCATGGCGTGCTCGCGCGTGAAACGCAGCGCGCCCTGCGGGCAGGCCGCCGTCTCCTCGGGCGCGAAGCGGCACTCGCCAACATCCAGCAGCGGCCGGCCCTGCTCCGTGACCGTCAGCAGCCCCGAGACGCCGCTGGCCGCGCAGCGCTCGCACTGCGCGCACTTCGAGGCGTTCAGCCGCGGGCGGCCGCGAAAGCGATCAGGCAGCTCGACCGCGCCCCCCGGGAAGGCCCCGGTGCGGACGCCCTGCTGCAGCCTCGTGCGAAGGAAACGCAGCATCAGAGGTCGTGCCCCGCGTAAGAGAGGTTGAAGCTCTTGTTGATCACGGGGAAGTCCGAGATCACGTTGCCGGGCACGGCCGCGGCGAGCGCGGGCCAGTTGTGGAACGAGGGATCGACCACCTTGTGACGGCGCACGGCGCCGCTGTCGTCCGTCAGCACGACGTGCACGACCTCGCCGCGCCAGCCCTCGGCCATGGCGACCACCAGCTCGCCGGGCCGCAGCGCGCCGCACTCCACGCTCGACTCGCCGCGCGGCAGGGCGGCCAGCTGCTCGAGCACGAAGTCGATCGAGCGCTGCACCTCGAGCCAGCGCACCAGCGCCCTGCCCAGCACGTCCCCCGTCCACGCGGTCGCCACCGGAATGTGCGCGAAGCGGAACAGGCCGTACGGGTGATCGGTGCGCACGTCACGCGGCAGGTCGCACGCGCGCGCCGGCGGCCCGACAACTCCCAGCGCGATGCACGTGTCGGCCGACAGCACGCCGGTGCCCTCGAAGCGCGCCTGCACGGAGGCGTTGTCGAACATCAGCTCCAGCACGGGCCCCAGTTCGTCGCGCAGCCGCTCGAGCCGCCCGATCAACTCGGCGGCCAGCTCCGGCCCGACGTCGAACTGCACGCCGCCGGGGCGCACGAGCCCGCGGCCGTGGCGGTTGCCGCTCATGGTCAGGAGCAGGTTGAGGAACTCGCCGCGCAGCCGTCCGCAGAAGGTCGCGGTGCCCAGGAACGCGACGTCGCCCGCGAGCGCGCCCAGGTCGCCGACGTGGCTGGCGATGCGCTCCAGCTCCAGCGCGATGCCGCGGATGGCCTGCGCGCGCGGCGTCTTGCGCGCACGCGAGAGCGCCTCGATGGCGGC
>CAIXRL010000711.1 GCA_903921835.1 Candidatus Eiseniibacteriota bacterium
CCCCGGTGGCCTGCGCCGAGTCGGGATTCCCGACGATTCGCGCCTGGGCGCTGGTGGGGGCATTCAAGGACGGCACCAACACCCCGCGCGGCGCCAAGGTCTGCCTGGGGTCGCTCGAGCCGCTCACCGACAGTCTGGTGATGCAGCCGCGCACGATCTCGCTCCGATTCCGACGGGATTCGCTGGCGGAGAGCCGTCCGGACTTTGGCGGCTACCGCATCTATCGGATGATCAATACGCCGGATACGTCGTCCGCGATGCTCCTCCGCCGGTACTCCCTCAATGCCGGCAGCGAGAGCAACTGGCACTTTTCGCGGGTGGATTCCGCGACCGGCAAGTTCATGTGCGACGGTCGCGAAGTCACCAACGACAAGATCGTCACGTTCGTGGATCCGGATTCGAGCGGCTCGTGGAGCCGCGTTTGCAGCAAGCGAGATGCATTGGACAAGTGCATCGACTCGCTCCTCGTGCTGGTCCCGCCCTGGGGTCCTCATGACGGCTTCCGCACGTACTATTCGATCACCTACGAGGCCCTCAACGGTTCCGAGGCGGCGTACGAGGATCTGTTCGTGCCCGACTCCTCGAATGCTTTCGCGAACTGCGATAGCGTCCTCCGGGTCCAGTATCGTCAGGATCCGACCGGGGCGCTCCACGCGCGGCTGGTCAACTCGTGCCCGAACCTGAACAACAAGCTCCACAACCTCGTGGGGCCCGTCTTGCCGTCCCGCGGTCCCACCGCCAACCTGGAACACGTGAGCGTGTGGCCGAATCCCTATCATGGGAGCGCGGAGAGCGACACTCCCGGCTGGGTCGGGGTCCACTTCACCCAGCTGCCGAGACTGGCGACGATCAGGATCTACACGGTCTCGGGGGATTTCGTCCGCGAACTGCACCACGAATCGCAATCCAGCGATCGGGCGACGGACTCCGAGATCTGGGACCTGAAGTCCGGCACGGGTCACGATGTGGCCTCGGGCATTTACATGTATCGGGTGACCGCGGCGTCCTACAGCTACCAGAGCCGTTTCGTCGTCATTCGCTGAGGGCGTCGCGCCGCCCGCCGACGCCGGCGGGCGGTGTCGCTCCCGGAACCGGGCCAGTGCGATTGCACGCCGCGGGTCGCGACGAGGCCTGCCGATCGCCCGGAACGTGGCGGCTGGCGCGCATTTGCGGCCGCAGCGGCAACGGCTTGCAGGTTCGTCCGCTGGCATCCACAATCTTCGGAGCACAGCCTGCGATATGGGTCGGGTCCCTGCGGGCCCGCGTGTCGTTGGGCTCGCCTGAGTGCTGTGCGAGTCCGCCCGGAGGTATGCCATGAAGCGCATCGTGCTCGCCGTGCTTGCCTGCGTCGCCCTTCTCGCGCTGCCGCTCCGGGGGCGCGCCGCCGGGATGCTTCCGCGGCTCGATCCGCGGCTGGCATCGGCGCTGGTGCCCGCCGCCGAGCCGGTGGCGGTCTGGGTGGAGTTCATGGACAAGGGTGAACAGGGCCCCGCCGATCTCGCCGCGCGCCTGGCGCAGGCGGAGCGCGACCTGCCCCCGGGATCCCGCGCGCGCCGCATTCGCACCGGCGTGACGCCGCTCGTGGACTACCTCGACCTGCCGCTTGCGCCCGCCTACCTGCAGGCGCTGGCGGCGCAGGGGCTGCGGCCGTACGCGCAGTCGCGCTGGTTCAACGGTGTCGCCGTGCGCGTCGCGGGCGACGCGCTCGCGCGCCTGGCCGCGCTCGACTGCGTGCGCCGGGTGAGCCCCGCGCCGCTGGCCGCGCCGCGCGCGCGCCGGCCGGCTCCCGTGGACGAAGTGGTCATGTCCGCGCCACGCGCGGGCGCGACGCGCGCGTTGGGCGCCGCGAGCGCGTATGGCATGACCGCGGGTGAACTCGCTCGTCTCCACGTCACCGCGCTGCACGATTCCGGTTTCATCGGCACGGGCGTGCTCGTCTGCATGTTCGACGAGGGCTTCAACCACTACACCACGCACACCGCGACGCGGAACATCGACGTCGGCGGGCGCACCCGCGACTTCGTGAGCGGCGGCACGGCGGTGCAGGACACCGTGTTCGATCCGGCGATCCACGTGCACGGCCAGTGGACGCTGAGCGCGATCGGCGGCTATGCGCCCGGCGTCTTCGTCGGGCCGGCGTACGGCGCCAGCTACGCGCTTGCGCGCACCGAGGACTCCGGCAGTGAGAAGCCGATCGAGATGGTCAACTGGCTGATGGCCTCGGAGTGGGCGGACAGCCTGGGTGCAGACATCATCAGTTCCTCGCTCGGCTACTTCGACTTCCCCGACAGCGCGGGCACCAGCCTCACGTACGCGCAGCTCGACGGGCACACGTCGATCATCACCCGTGCCGTCGAAGTCGCGGCCGCCAAGGGCATCCTGGTGGTGAACTCGGCCGGCAACGCCGGCGCCGCGGGCCCGAACACGCTGGATGTGCCCGCCGACGCGTGCGGCGACAGCATGCTCGCGGTGGGCGCCGTGGACTCGCTCGGGACCCGCGCGGGCCTCTCGTCCAACGGCCCGACCGCCGACGGACGCACCAAGCCGGACGTGATGGCCGAGGGCGTGTCTGTCCTGCTCGCGTCGGCGTCCGGCCTGCCCGACGCGTACACGCGCCTGAGTGGCACGTCGTTCTCGTGCCCGCTCACGGCGGGCGTGGCGGCCTGCCTCATCCAGGCGCGCCCGGCGTGGTCGCTCACGCAGCTCGTGCATGCCATGAAGGCCGGCGCCTCGCGCGCTTCGACCCCGGACAACCGCTATGGCTGGGGCGCCGTCAACGGTCTCGCCGCGCTCCACTACGACACTGCCGGCGTGCCCGAAGGCCCTACGCCGCTGCGGTTCAAGCTCGAGGGCGACGGTCCCGTGCGTCTCGCCGGGGCGCCCGCGAAGTTCCGCTTCGGGCTGGCCGCGGGCGCAGAGGCCGCAGAATACGCGGTGCGCGTCTACGACGTCTCGGGGCGGCGCATCCGCACGCTCTGGAACGGCTGGCTCAGCCCGGGCGGGTCGGCCAACTCGGCCGCGTGGGACGGCACCGATCCTGCGGGCCGCCCGGTGTGCTCCGGCGTCTACTTCGCCTGCTTCGAGACGGGTCGCCAGCGCAGTTCGATTCGCCTCGTCGAGATTCGCTGACCTCCGCTCCCGCCTCCACGAAAGGAAACACCCCCGGATGAACCGACTGGCTTCCGCCGCCCTCGGGCTTGCCTGCGCGGCCGCGATGGCCGGTCCCTTCGCGTCCGCCGCGCGATCGGCACCCGCCCCCGTGCTCGTGACCCTGAAGAATGGCCTGCGCGTCGTGCTGGCGCCGGACTCGGCAGCCACCGCGGTGGACGTTTCGGTCACGTACGCGGCGGGAGCGCGCACGGTGCCCGCGAGCCAGGAAGGCGTGCGCCACCTGGCCGAACGCGTGTTGTTCCTGGGCGACACCGAGGGCACGCGCGCCCGCTCGCTGATCGCCGAGGGCGGCGCCGCCGGCTCCGCGACGACCGCCGACGCGATCATCTTCTGGGAGACGATGCCCGCCGAGGCGCTGGGGCTGGCGCTGCGCACCGAGGCCGGCCGCATGGCGCC
>CAIXRL010000712.1 GCA_903921835.1 Candidatus Eiseniibacteriota bacterium
ATCCTGGCCGAGACGCTGTCGGGCCAGCCGCTCGAGGTCGTGGCGGCCGTTCCGGGCGATGCCCTCTACCGCCTCTTCGGGCGCGACCTGTCCATGGGCAAGGGCATGGGCCTGCTCGGCATGCTGGAGCTGGTGCACCACGAGGCGCGCACGCGGCTCGAGGCGAGGCGGCGGGCGGAAGCGGGGCGGTAGGAAGCGTCGCGCGGCGGCTCTGCGAAGCAGATCCGCTTGACGCGCCGGCGGGCGCAGACCACGGCGACGCTGGAGTCGCTCGCGGGACCCTGCGCCAGCGCGCGAGGGATGCGCGTGCGCGGGCTGCCGCGACTCGATGCTGCGACGTTCTCGCGGCAGCCTCATTTGCGCGGCCTGTGAGCCTCCACGAGCGCCGAAAACGTGTGTGCGAAGATGTGCGCGTTGCCCCCGCGATTCGCCCCCGCGGTGGATGTCACCATGAAGTACTTCCAGGTGTCGCGTCTCGCCGACCACGTGCTGCTGCATGCCATGACCGAACTCGTATCGCGCGACCGCAGCAACCTCGCCGAGCTGCTTGCCCACCTTGCCGAGTTCGACGCCCGCCAACTGTACCGGCCAGCAGCCTACCCTTCGATGTACCAATACTGCGTGGGCGTGTTGCGCATGTCCGAGGACGCGGCCTTTAAGCGCATCCAGGCGGCCCGCGCGGCTCGCGAGCACCCGGCGATCTTCGCGATGGTTGAGGACGGCCGGCTGACGCTGACCGCCGTCGTCCTGCTCGCACCACACCTCACGCGCGCGAACGCGGAGGAGTTGCTGGCGGCAGGAGCGCTGAAGACCAAGGCGGAGATCGCCGTGCTGCTCGCGGAGCGCTTCCCGCAGCCGAATCTCGTGACGCTGGTCCAACCCGTCGCGCCTGTAAGCGGCGCGTGCCAACTGGTTCCAGAACCAGTTGGCATGACCAGTCCGGGACATGCGCCCGCGGCGGCCGCTGCCGTGTTCCCGCGACTCGTTCCGGAACCCGTCGCGCCGGCGCCACCCGCAAAGGTCACGCCGCTCGCGCCGAGTCGCTTCGCACTCCAGGTCACCATCGGGCAGGGGACGCACGACAAGCTGCGCCGCGCCAAGGAGCTGCTCGCGCACACGGTTCGCTCCGGCGACGTGGCAGAGGTGCTCGACCGCGCGCTGGACGCGCTGATCGAGAAGCTCGAGCGCCGCCGCTGCGCGGCCACCGATCGTCCTCGCGCACGCCGAAGCGCGGCCAATGGGCGACATATACCCGCGGACGTGAAGCGTGAGGTGACGCGCCGCGACGGCGACCGGTGCACGTTCGTGAGCGAGAGCGGGCGGCGCTGCGAGGAGCGCGGGCGCATGGAGTACGACCACGTCGTCCCGGTCGCGCGCGGAGGACGCTCGACCGTGGCAAACCTCCGGCTGCGCTGCCGTGCCCACAACCAGCACGAGGCCGATCGCGTGTTCGGGAAGGGCTTCATGGACGGGAAGCGGCATGCGTCGTGGACGCGGGCAGGCTCCCAGGCCGAGTCCGATGCCGACCGGGACTTCGTCCAGTGCCTGCGGGAGCTAAAGTATCGCCCCGACGAGATCCGCCGCGCTCGCGAACACTGTCCGGCCGTACCGGGCGAACCGCTCGAAGCGAGTGTCCGCCGGGCGCTCCAGTACCTGGCACCGGCCAGCGCGCGCCGGGTGACGTGCGTACCCGGGAATACAAATACACTTC
>CAIXRL010000713.1 GCA_903921835.1 Candidatus Eiseniibacteriota bacterium
GATCGCCCCCGTGGCGTCCCGGGCGGCGCCCTCCCAGCGCTCGCCGCGGCCCGCACGCCCGCGCTCCGGCCGCCCTCCGGCCGGCACGGCGCGCACGTCGCCCCTCGCCGCTTCGTGCGACGCCACACTGGAGGCGGTGCTGGGGGCGATGGACGCGCAGGGCGCCGCGGTGCGGGCCGCCGAATTCCGGACAACGTGCATCCGGACCAGACCTTCCGTGTTCGCACCCGGATTTGCGCGTCCTTCGGCGCCGACTCGCCCGGCGAAAGGGCGAATTCGCTTGCTGGGTGTCGCGACAGCAGCCTATGCTTCCGGTGTCTTGAACAGCACGCACCCTCGTCCCCACCGTGCTGGCCGCCTCCGGCTGAGACCGCCTCCGGGATCCAGATTTCGCCAGCGTCCTTCAGAGTCCCTGGAGCCGATGCCGGGTTGGGGCGTATCGCGGAACGCTCTGCGACACGCATGCCACTTCCACCGAGCGAGGTGAACCGTGGGCCGCTTTCGTCTCCACTGTGCCGTCCTGGCCGCCGGCCTGCTTCTCGGGGCATTCGGACCGCGCTTCTGCGCGGCGCAGGTGATCCAGGATCCAAGCTTCGAGATGACGCCGTTCATCGGCAGAGATTATTATCCCTATTCCCCCTTCTGGTTCTACAGTTCCGTCTATGTGCACGGGCAGGTGGTCGGGGAACCCAATCCCGTTGGAGACGGGTATACACCGTATGGACAGCAGTTCATCGCTCTCTGGGGGGACATCCCCGGCCAGTTGCAGGGCCATGGATATGCCGAGCAGCAGGTGGGGGGCTTCGTTGCCGGCAGGAGTTACCGCCTGTCGTTTGCCATCTCGTCGTACTCGGTATGGTCATCCTGGATCTGGGTCACCGTTTCGGGCGCCCACCATACGGGCAGCGAAACGTTCCCGGCGCCGTGGCCCGCTGCGTCCGGGCAGAACGGCACGCACTACTTCAATGTCTGGCAACGGTACACTTATGACTTCGTGCCAACGCAGAGCGTCCTGACGTTCCACTTCCAGCACATGGATCCACCCGCCTTCTTCGGGTTCAGCGGCGTCGGCCTCGACAGCGTCCACGTCGAAGAAGTCTGCGTGAAGCCCCCCGGCGGCATGGTGGCGTGGTGGCCGCTGGACGAAACGGCGGGCAGGTTCGCCAAGGACATCGTCGGCGGGAAGACCTGCGTCCAGGTACCGTCGTTCCCGCCCGCGGGGTTCACGTCCCCGGGATCCAACTCCTCCAGTGGCGCCTACAACTTCATCGGTACGAACTACGTGACGGGCACCTCGGTGACGGGGAACTTCGGCGGCAACTTCACCGTGGACGCCTGGGTCTCCCTCAACAACGGACGAACGTGCAACGGCGCGGTCGTGGACAAGGAGATCGGGAACCCCACGGCGGCGATGACCGGCTACCAGTTGTTCGTCAACAGTTCCAACACGCCGGGATGCGTGCTCGGGATCGGGAACGCGCCTCTCCTGCTCTTCGGCACGCCCCTGACCACTGGGGTCGGCGTCTGGCACCATCTCGCGATGACGGCGCTGCGCATCTACCCCACGAGCACCCGCCCGCCGACCTGCCAGCAGACCACGTACATCGTCAAGCTGTTCGTGGACGGAGTGGAAACGAACAGCGGCGTGATCAGCAACTGCGGCAACCGCTCCGTGGCGGGTGGTGGGACGTTCCGCATCGGCCAGCACTCCGGGAACAGCACGAAGTGCGAGTTCGGCGGGCGGATCGACGAGGTCGAGTTGTTCGACCGGGCACTCGGCGACGCCGAGATCGCGTCGCTGGTGACCGCCGGAAAGTGCAAGTGCAGGGCGCAGGTCTGCGAGGTCGTGCAGTTCGCGCAACTGGACAACATCCGCAAGACGACGATCCACCTCTGCAACGACGGGCCGGACGGCTTCGTCCCCTACACGATCACCGGGTTGCCGGCGGGCACCGGCTGCGAAGTCGACGGCAGCCACCTCACGTTCGCGCCCGCGTCGGGCGGAAGCCCCGTGCCCCAACTCACGGGCACGGTGTTCATTCCGCACCTGAAGTGCGCGGACGTCGACGTCAACATCCAGTTGACGCCGCCGGGGATCCTCACGAACGCCAATACAGGTGCGTGCTACGAGGTTTCCGCGGGGAACTGCGGCCAGGCCGGCACGGCGCGGGGTCGGACCATCGGACCGACGGTGATCAACACGGTCGGCAACTGCACCGCGCAGGCGAACCAGTGCTCGTGGCTGGTCGACCCGCGCAGGCCCTGGGATGGCAGCTGGGTGATCACCAATACGGGTACGAGTTCGTCGACGATCACCTACCGGTTCCAGGAGAGCCCGGCGACGGCGGCGGACACCACCTACTCCCTGCTGAGCCTCGACGGCCTGGCCGTGGGCCAGGCCACCGCCCCGGTGGTGCTGAACCTGCCGCCGGGCGGGAGCCAGCAGGTCAACGTCAGCGCACAGCTCACCGGCGCGCAGCCGCTGGATCCGACGCGCCTCCAGCTCCTCATGGGAACCGTTGCGGAGAGCCTGGGCGTGGCCGACGAGGCCAGCCTGTACTCGGACGAGACCTGCGGCGAAGCCTACATGGGCTGGTGCTTCACCGACTCGGGTACTGCCGCGCCGGCGCCGCGCTCCGAGGCCACGCTGGTCTACGACCCCGTCGGGAAACGCCTGATCCTTTTCGGGGGGCTGAGCGCGGGTCTGTACCGCTCCGACGTGTGGGCCATGGCGCTGGGCGACTCGATGCCCCGTTGGTCGCAGCTCTCGCTCGTGGGCGGCCCCGGCCCGCGCGCCTCGCACTCGGCCGTCTACGACCCGATCGGGCAGCGCATGCTCGTGTTCGGAGGTTCCACCGGGCTGGCGTACACGAACGACGTCTGGGCCCTATCGCTCGGCGGCGGTCCCGAGGCGTGGAGCGCCATCTCGACCACCGGGTCCGTCCCGGCCGCGCGACGGTCGCACAGCGCGATCTTCGACCCGGTGGGCAACCGGATGCTCGTGTTCGGAGGCACTCCGTACACCAACGACGTCTCCTCGCTGACGCTCGCGGGAACCCCGACGTGGCACGCGCTCACGACCACCGGCCCGCCGCCCACCGGCCGCGAGGGCCACTCGGCGGTCTATGACGCCGCCGGGCAGCGCATGATCGTCTTCGGCGGCGACGACGTGTCGGACTACCGGAACGACCTCTGGGCGCTCTCGCTCGGCAGCTCGCCGGCGTGGTCGCAAATATCACCAGGCGGCACGTTGCCGCCGGGGCGGCGCTATCAGGTGGCGGCGCTCGACTCCGCGTCGAGCTGCCTGTCCATCTTCGGCGGCAGCAACGGCACGACCCGTTTCAACGACGTGTGGTCGATTCCGCTCGCGGCGCCGACGAGCTGGCTCAACACGACGCCCCTGTCGGGCCCGGCGCCCAATCCGCTGCAGAACTCCGCCGCGTCACAGGCCTCGGTCGGCGACTTCATCTACGTGTTCGGAGGCCTGGACAGCGCGTCGACGAACAACGACCTGTGGGCCTTCCCCTCGGATCGCAGTTGCGCCAACACGGAGTTCCTGGCCGGGGTCGCACCCCGTCCGACGTCGCCCATCACTTCGGCGTTCATGGCTCCCAATCCGTTCAGCGCGACCACGGCGGTGTCCTTCACGCTCGCCGCGAAGGCGCCGGTGACGATTCGCATCTACGACGTCGCCGGCCGACTCGTGCGCCAGTTGGTCGAGGGGCCGCAGGGGCCGGGACCGGTCCGGGTACGCTGGGACGGCTTGAGTTCGGAAGGCCGACGGGTCAGCCCCGGCATCTACCTCGTGCGGGTGCGGGCGGGAGCGGCCGAGATCGTGCAGGGCAGGGCGGTCCGGCTCTACTAGCCCGGAGTATTCATGAACCGCCAGCCGAGAGTGCGGGATGTGCGTCAGCAGCAAGAAGATCGGCCGGCCGCGCCGGA
>CAIXRL010000714.1 GCA_903921835.1 Candidatus Eiseniibacteriota bacterium
CTGGGCGTGTTCGAGACCATGATGCCCATCGTCTACGCCTTCTCGGTGATCTTCAACGGCCCCATCGCCGACCGCATCGGCGGCAAGAAGGCGTTCCTGTTCGGCGGCGTCGGCGTGGTGATCATGAACGCCCTGTTCGGCCTCGCCAGCCTCGCCGTGGTGCACCCCGCCGTGTGGGTCGGGGTCAAGGCCGCCCGGCACCTCGTGACGCCGGCGGTACTGCGCCCCGGCATCTCTCCCGCCAGCCTGCTCGCGTTCATGGCCGTCACGTGGGGCCTGAACGGTTACTTCCAGGCCTTCGGCGCACTGTCCATCGTCAAGATCAACGCTCAGTGGTTCCACGTGCGCGAACGCGGCACGTTCGCCGGCGTGTTCGGCGTGCTGATCCGGCTCGGCCTGCTGCTGGCGTTCTCGGGCGTGCCGCTGATCCTGCTGGCGTTCCCCGGCAGGTGGGAATACGCGTTCTGGATTCCGGGCGGGTGCGTGGCGCTGTTCCTGCTTGTGAACGCCGCCTTCGTCCAGAACACGCCGAAGGATGCAGGCTTCGGCGAGTTCGAGACCGGCGACGCGTCCGATGGCGGCGACGGCCCCGCCTCGCTCGGCTTCGTACTGCGCAAGATCTTCGCCTCGAAGACCACGTGGATCATCGCGCTGTGCTCGATGATGATCGGCTTCGTGCGCCGCAGTCACCTGGACGCGTGGTGGCCCCGCTACCTGGAGCAGTACCACGGCGCCAGCCCCGAGCACTTCGCCACCTACGCGCCCTACGTGGTCGCCACCTGGGGCATCGCGCTTTCCGGCATTGCGGGCGGCTTCGTGTTCGGCATGACGTCCGACCGCACGTTCGGCGGGCGGCGCGCACCCGTCATCACCGCCGGCTTCGTCGGCATGGCGCTCGTGCTCGTGGCTTCCGGCCTCTCGGACCACTGGCACATGGGCCCGCTCATGGCCAGCATCTGGCTCGTCCTGCTCTCGTTCTGCGTCAATGGCGCGCACGGCATGATCGGCGGCGCCGCGTCCATGGACTTTGGCGGCAAGAAGGCCGCGGCCACCGCGGCCGGAATGTTCGACGGCATGCAGTACCTGACCGCGTTCGTCGTCGGCCCCGGCGTACCCATGCTGACCAAGCGCTGGGGCTGGGAAGCCTGGCACTGGG
Organism: Candidatus Eiseniibacteriota bacterium; assembly: GCA_903921835.1. Classification (GTDB taxonomy): domain Bacteria; phylum Eisenbacteria; class RBG-16-71-46; order RBG-16-71-46; family RBG-16-71-46; genus CAIXRL01. The sequence goes on from CAIXRL010000714.1 coordinate 1,157, forward strand.
CGCCGATCCCGTTCGCCATCCTGGGCGCGCTGTTCATGGCGACCCAGTGGAACGCGATGCCGACCCGCAAGACGGGGCACTGACGCCGACGAGCAGGCGTCCCGTTCAGCCGCCGGGCCGCTCCTCGCGCGGCAGCACCGGCAGCGCGGCGCGGGCGCCAGCGGGCGGGTCCCGCCGCCGCCATCCGCGCCTCAGACCTTGACGTGCTCCGTGTGCGTCGCGAGCGTGCCGTCGGCCAGCGGGACCAGCATGTAGTCCGAGAACATGTTCGGCGCCTCCACCTGCATCAGGCGCAGGATCGCGACGGCCACCTTGCGGATCTCGACGTCGGCGTGCTCGCTGCCGCGCAGCTCGATGAAGTGCCGCAGCGCGCGGGCGTTGCCGGTGAAGAAGATCTTGGTCTCGGTGGCGTTGGGCAGCACGGACCGCGCGGCCTGCCGCGCCATCTTGCGGCGCAGCGTCCTGTCCTCGACGTCCGTGAACTTGGCCTCGAGCCCCGCCACGAGGCTGTCGTAGCCCGCGCGGGCCGCGTTCACCGCCTCGCACCACACGGCGTGCAACGCGGGATCGGACGCGATCACGTCCGGCTCGACGAACGCGGAGTCGCTCTCGTCCACGTAGCGCTGCGAGAGCTGCGAGTACGAAAAGTGGCGGTGGCGGATGAGCTCGTGCGTGAACGAGCGCGAGACGCCCGTGATCACGAAGCTCCACACGCCGTGCTCGAGCACCGAGCCATGCCCCACCTCGACGATGTGCGAGAGAAAGTCGGCGTTCGTCCTGCGCCCGCGACCGTACGACATGTAGCAGACGCGGCCCGCGATCTCCGCGAGCTTCTCCGCGCCCACTTCCGTGTCGGTCTGCCAGGTCCGGTCCTCGTCCTGGAGGAACCGTGCGACCGCCTCGTCGCTGACGACCTGCCTGCCGACGACGTAGACCTTCGGCTCGCGGACGATCCTGAGTTCACGGGGTGAGGTGGCCGCCGCTTCCATGGCGTCTCCTTCGCGCTCTGCGGGAACGCGGCCGCGCCGCCGGGCCTCAGTCGGCCCTCCGGCACACCGCAAACGGGGTTCGGGGACGCAGGCGGCCCGCCTGCCGCTCCCGGCGTCGATCGCGGCGCACTCTAACCCATCGGGAGCGCCCGCTCCCGCGAAGACGCAGCGAGGAGCGGCAGAAACACCACCGCTCCTCGCACACGCAACGTGCCTCTGAGGCCCTGCAGTTCGGGCCCTACTTCGCCGCTTCCGTCTCCGCCCCCGCGGGGATCGGGTGGGCGATTTTCGTGCTGTCCGCCGTCCAGTTCACCGACTTGCCGCTCGGGCTCTTCTCGTTGTGGCATTTGGCGCACGTCGCGCTGGTCGGCATGCGCAGACCGAACTCCTCGGCCTTCGCCTTGCCGGAGCGGATGTCCATCATGACCGTGCGCGTGTAGTAGTTGCTGCCGGGTCCGTGGCAGGTCTCGCAGCCCACGCCCGAGGAGTCGGAGAATGTCGCTGCGAAGTGGTCGGCCGGCTCGCCGTGCCCGGTCACGTGGCACTGCAGGCAGGCGTCCGACTTCTGCGGGTCCTTGACGCCCTTCGCGGTGGCGATCTCCAGCGCCTTCGGGGTGGCGAGCACCTCGAAGGCGTGCGAATGCTTGGACTCGGACCACACCTTGTACTGCGCGCCCTTGCGCGCCGAGTTGTGGCACATGCGGCACTTGCCCGCGCCGACGTACTGCGGAGCCGGGGCGGTGCCCTCGGCCCCCGCGGTGGCGAAGCCCGCCGCGATTACCGCACCCGCCACCACCACGATCCACAAGGCCTGTCGCTTCATTTCTTCTTCTCCTTTTCCATCTCGCGGATCTTGAGGTAGAGCAGCACGGCGACCAGCGTCACGATCAGCGTCGAGACGGCCAGTCCCTGCCGGCGGAAATAGTAGTCGTGCACGGCTTCCTGTCCCGCATGCTCCGTCTCTGCCAGCACGGCGATGCCGGGGTGGATGGCGTCGGCCAGGTCCGCGACCGTGAACGAGTGGATCGCCACCCGGCCCTGGACCAGCGCCTGGTGCACCGCACGCAGGTCGTACTTGGCATCCGCAACGTCCATGCCGAGCTCTTCCGCGTGCGCGATCTGCTGGTCCGCGCGCCGCTGGCCGCCACTGAGGCTGTCCAGCAGGGCGCGCATGTGGACGATGCTCTTCTCCGCGGGGTCGGAGCCGCCACGCTTGTGGCACGCCGCGCAAGGGGACGGAGCCTCCAGGCCCACCATGGCGTCCGTGGGCTCCATGATGCCGTGGTTGCCGTGGCAGACGACGCAGGCGGCCAGCTTCTGCTTCGTGAAGGCGTCCTTGTGGACGCTCTTGCCGTACAACTCCGCGTTCGCCTGGTGGCAGTTGCCGCACACGGCCGCGACCGCCATCGCCCCGGGGGGCGCCGCGCCGTGATTGCCGTGGCAGGAGTTGCACGCGGGTGCGTTCAGGTCGGAGTGCTCGAGCAGCGCCACGCCGTGCCGGCTCCTGCGGTACTTCGCGAACTGGTCGGTGGGAATGTGGTACTGCGCCATGTACTTCGCGTCCGAGTGGCAGCGCGAACACGTCTCCGGGATGCGCGTCGCGTACACCGGCGAGCGCGGATCCTTCACCGGGTAGACGAGGTGGTTCGAGTGGCAGCTCACGCACGTCGCGGGCTTGAAGTCGCCCCTGGCGTTGAGCTGGCCGTGCACGCTCGTCAGGTACATCTGGTACTGGTCGACGGGCAGGCGCGGGTTGAAGTCGTGCATGTACTTCGCGTCGCTGTGGCAGGTCGCGCACGTCTTCGCGACGTGCCCGGGACTCACCGGCGAGGCCGGATTCGCCACCGCGACAATGTTGTGCACGCCGTGGCAGGAGACGCACTGCGGACCGCTCTCGTTGTTGCGCAGCGCCGCGCCGTGGACGCCCGCCGCCAGGGAATCGGCGACGTCGTTCAGCCTGTGCTCGCGCTTGAACGCGTTCATGGCCGCGCCGTGGCACCTGCCGCAGATCACGGGGATGTCGGACTTCCTGATCTTCTTGCCGCGGTAGCCTGCGGCCGGACTCATGGCCGCGTCCTGGTCGTCCTTGGTCGGATCGCCGCCGTGGCAGTCCGCGCACGTGACGCCGTTCAGGTAGTGAATGTCCTTCGCGTACGCGACGGCCTGCGGCGTCCCGCCGTCGTGGTGACAGGTGAAGCACTGGTCCACGGCGGCCGGCTTCGCGGACGCCGGAGCGGCCAGCCCGACCCCGGCCGACAGTGCGACGAGTACGCACCAGAGCCGCGGGTGAATCCGGAGAGCGCTCATTTGAGACCGATCCAGGTGAGGACGATGACCGAGAGAAGGACCACGACCCCGATGTAGGTGATGATGCGGTTGCGCGAACCCGAGGGCAGCCGCGTGTCCCAGATCGGGACCAGGGCCCAGAGCAGGCCGGCGGCGCCGAACAGCATCACGCCCACGGTATCGCCGTCGAAGCCGAGGATCTTGCCGGGGAAGAACTTCAGGGCCTGGTACATGAACAGGAAATACCACTCGGGCTTGATGCCCATGGGCGCGGCCGCGCCCGGATCGGCCTTGAGCCCGATCTCCCACGGGAACATCACCGCGAGGATCGCCAGCACGTTGAGCACGATGAGCCACAGCAGCAGGTCGCGCAGGATGAAGTTCGGGAAGAAGGGCATGTACTTCTTCTTCTCGGGCGGTGCGCTCTCCCAGCTGTGCGGCTCGTGCATGCCCTGGATCTGGACCAGCATCAGGTGGGCGCCGAGCACGAGCGTGAAGATCGCGGGCATCACCGCGACGTGCAGGCCGAAGAAACGCGTGAGCGTCTCGGCGCCGACCTCGGAGCCGCCGCGCAGGATCTGCAGGATGCTCGGGCCGATGACCGGGGTGGTCGCGGCGATGGCCGTGCCCACCTTGGTCGCGAAGTACGCGAGCGTGTTCCACGGGAGCAGGTAGCCGCTGAACCCGAAGCCCATGCACAGGCCCAGCAGCACGAGCCCGGTGAACCAGGTCAGTTCGCGCGGCTTGCGGTAC
>CAIXRL010000715.1 GCA_903921835.1 Candidatus Eiseniibacteriota bacterium
CCAATTCGGAATCACTGAACGTCATTTAGCCCGGACGATTCACGAACCGCCAGCCGAGAGTGAGAGATGTGCGTCAGCCGCAAGCAGATCGGCCGGCTGCGCCGGAACCGTGATGTCCACACGATGGTGACAGCGGCCGGTCGAGCTTCGGGGTACCCACCGAGGGTGGGTCCGGATGACGCGCAGATCGCACTTGCAGGCGGCGGGCTCGTGAATCGTCCGGGCTAGCGGTTCGGTGGGACGGACCCGCGGGAGGCCGAGGCCCCCGAGTGCTCAGCTCCGCTGCGCCTGTGCCAGCGAGATGAGCCCGATCGCGCCGAAGATCAGGTCGCCCAGCCACGCGGCCAGGTAGGGCGGCAGCGCGCCGTTGTGTCCGAGCGCCTGGCCTGCGCGCATGACGCCGTAGTAGACGAACGCGATGGCGACCGAGAGCCCGAAGCCCAGCGCCGCGCTCTGCATGCGCAGCCGTGTCGCAATGGCGCCACCGATCATCACGACGACGATGCAGATGACGGGGAACGCCAGCTTGAGGTGCAGGTCCACGAGGTAGTTGGCGACGCGCGCGCCGCTGGCGCGCAGGCGGGTCACGTACTGGCGAAGCTCGAAGAAGTTCATCTCATCGGGCTGCACGTCCTCCTTGGCGAAATCGTCCGGGTTCTCCGCGATGCCGTTGACGGCCATGCGCTGGAAACGCTCGGCGTGCTCGCGCCCTTGGTCGAAAGTCCGCAGGTAGCCCGAGGCGAACACCCAGCGACCGCCTTCCCAGCTGGCTTCCGCGGCGTCGATGCGGCGCCAGAGGGAGCCGGCGCGGAACTCCTGCAGCGACACTTCGTGCATTCGCCGTTCGGGGACGACGTAGAGCCGCGTGTACCAGATGCGCCCGCCAGCCCCGAGGTAGGTGATATCGGCCCGCTCGCTTTGCCCCACGCTGGTCATGTGCTGGATGCGCTCGTTGTAGATCTCGTCGCGCCTGCGCGTGGCGCCCGGCACGACGAGATCGCCCAGCAGCAGCGAAGCGATCGCGCACGTGACGGCGATGCCGAACACCGGCACCAGGATGCGGAGCAGCGAGATGCCGGCCGCGCGCATCGCGGTCAATTCGCCGAACTTGTTGAGCTGGCCCAGCGCGAGGAACGTGGCGAGCAGCAGCGCGACGGGGAGGACCCTCACGACGATGTCGGGCGCGAGGTTCAAGTAGTACTCGGCGATGAGCGGCAGCGCGGCGGCGTGGTCGAGGAATACTTCGATCTTCTCCACCAGATCCACGACCACGAAGATCACGATGAAGCCGACGAGCCCGAGCACGAGGTAGCCCGCGAACTCGCGGAGCAGGTAGCGGTCGAGGATCCTCATGCTGCAGCCTCCCGGGGCGCTCTCTCCGTCCCGTTTGGCGCGGGTCGAGGCGCGCTGCGCCGGTGCCACGGGAGCCGCACGTCGCAGGCGCGCGCCGTGAGGTCCAGTCCCAGCGCGCCGAGCACGAGGTTGGCGAGCCACATGGCGAACCACGGCGGCAGGATGAGCCGGTTGGCGAACGTCTCACCGACGACGAGGCAGGCGTAGTAGAAGAGGAAGAAGCCGACCGAGACGAACGCCACCGCAGGGCCGCCACGCTTGACCCGCATGCCGATGGGCGCGCCGATCAGCACGAAGACCACGCACGCCGCGGGCAGCGCGAACTTCTTGTGGATCTCCACCGAAAGGGCGGCGATGCGCCTGAGCAGCGAGTCGCGCTCCATGCGCCAGAGGTCGGCATCCACCTGAAGCTCGGGGTGGGCCGCGATCACGGGCTTCAGGGGGTCGCCGCCGCCTGTGAACGCCGCCCACGCGAGCGCGACGCGGCGCAGGGCGGGGGCGCGTTCCGGCGCCAGCGTCTGGCAGTCCCGCGGCGGGACGCCGTGACTGCGGAACGTCGCCAGCTTCTGGTCCAGTGAACGGTCGTACTGCGCGAGGACCTCGGCGCGTTCGACCAGCAGTGTCTGCGCGCCCTTCTCGCGATCGCCCCGCGAGTCTCGAACGGAACGTTCGAGCATGCCGCCGGCGCCCTGGATGAAGATCGTGTGCCGGCGGAACGACAGCCGGTGGTAGCGGCGCGGCATGCCCGCCTCGGCCTGGATCTCGTGGATTTCGCCGTCCTCGAGCTCGATCACCGCCGTGTGTCCGTCGGGCGTGTAGCTGAGGTAGCCGCTGTGGGCGAGGATGGTGTTGGGCGGTCCACCGGCGTTCATCTGGTAGATGGTCACGCCGCGCATCTCGTTGGTGCGGCCGTTCACGGACTTCACGAGCAGGTTGTACCCGGGCAGGTCGGTGATGAACACGCCCTCCTGCAGCCTCACCGTCGGCCGCATGCGCGTGATGTCCGCCAGCAGGCTGGCGCAGGCGTGGTTGGCCTCGGGGTACACGTAGTTGTTGAAAAGCGTCAGCCCCACGGCGAGCAGGGCGGAAACCCCCAGCGAGGGCAGGATGACCCGAAAGATGTGGATTCCGCTGGCCCGCAGCGCGGTGATCTCGTTGTCCTGGGACAGCCGGCCGAAGGTCATCAGTTCCGCGACCAGCACCGCGCAGGGCACGGACAGAGCCACGACGAAACCCAGCGACAGAACGAACAACTGCACCACTGCCAGAACGGGCACGCCCCGGTTGATGACCAGGTCGAGGTACCCGAACATGGCGTCCACCTCGAAGATGAACGTCACGACCCCGAACCCGATCAGGAAAGGAACCAGATGCAGCCGCAGAATGTACCATGGGAGGATCTTCACGTCTGGGCAGACTACCCCATACCGCTCCCGGCCGCAGGCAAATCCCGGCAAATGCTTTGACCGGCGCGGAGCGGGCTTGATACGGTCACGCCTTCCGCTCGTGCTCCCCGGCCGAGCGCCCTCCGAATCCTCACGATGGTGACGACCCTGACGCTGCCCGCACTTGCGTTCCTGCTGGCCATATCCGGAATCCCGGGCATGAAGGCCCTGCCCTGGTTCAAGGCGTTTGCACATCACAAACCGCACCCAACGGCCGCCGACTCTCTCCCGACACCCTGGAAGAGCGCTTCGCGACTGGCCTTGGAGCGCGACTTCGTGCGTGCCGGCCTGTCCGGTTTCGGTGTGGACGGCAGCCCGTCGCTCCGCCTGCAGAGCGCCCTGGACCCGCGCAGGGTCGAGACCTCGATGGATCCCGACTCGGGGCTGTGGACCAACGCGGTCGAAGTGGGTGACGTACGACTCGGGACCGTCTATCGCAGGCCGCTTTCGGACTTTGGCTCGCAGAGCATCCGCGATGCCTTCGCCGAACGCTGGCGCGCGCGATCCCGGCAGGACATCAACCACTCCGCGTCCGGCGCTTCGTCTGCGCAGCACACGGGTATCTCGCTGGCCATTCCCGTGCAGATGCCGGGCGTGGTCACGAGCATCCTCGGACCGGGTGGACCGGCGCTGAACGTCTCGGGTTCGGAGAGCATCCGCCTCTCGGGCACCAGCAACTGGACGAATCAGCAGACCGGCATCCTCGGGCAGAAACCGTCGCTGTTCCCCTCGCTGGACATGCAGCAGGACCTCAACATCCAGCTCGAGGGCCAGCTTTCGGACCGCGTGAAGGTCAACCTGCTGCAGAACTCGGCGAACCAGGTCCCGCTCGCGAACCGGATCGCCATCAACTACAAGGGCGAGGAGGACGACCTCGTCCAGGAGCTCGACCTGGGCAACACCAGCCTGGCGCTGCCCGGGACGCAGTACGTTTCGTACAGCGGCAAGAACGAGGGCCTCCTCGGCGTGAAGCTGGCGACGCGCCTGGGTCCGCTCGACTGGACGGTGCTCGCGAGCAAGCAGGAGGGACGCAGCGAGCGCGCCTCGTATTCCGGCGGCGCCTCGGTCAACAAGCAGCTCCTCGCCGACCTCGAGTACGAGAAGGGACGCTACTTCCTGCTCTACGATCCGCTCGACGGCAGCCCGCTCTACAAGATCGACGACACCTCGATCCAGATCTTCCGCGACGATGCGAACTACGGCAACGACATCAACCCGGTGCTCGGCAAGGCCATGGTGGACCCGGACACGCTGATGCACGTGAGCACGCGGTTGCGGGACTTGGGCATCCCGACACCTGCCGGCAACGACACGGCCGCGGTGCGCGGGCGCTTCGACCTGCTCAAGCCGGTGGACGACTACACGATTCTGCCCGACTACTACGTGTTTTCGACCGGGGTCGCGTTCAAGATCATCCGGCTCAAGCTGCCCGTCACCGGTGACATGACGCTTGCTGCGACCTACACCGCCGCGCCGGTGCTCCTGAGCGGCGCGTCCGCGGGGCCGTCCTTCGCGGTTGGAGGGCAGTCGATCGTCGCACCGGACCCGGACGCGGGACGCATGGTGATGAAGTTGCTGCGCACGCCGCGCATCCTGCTGAGCGCGGCCGACCCGGGCAACGTGACCACGTCCGCGTACGACACCAAGAACGCGTTCGACGCGACGCGGGAACTGGAGATGAAGAACTTCTACCAGCTCTCGGGATTCCAGATCGATCCCAAGACGTTCAAGCTCTCGATCCAGCGCGGCACCACGGACCCGCCGCGGAACTTCGTGACCGACTCGACCACCGGCGTCGCCGTCAACTACCTCGAGGTCCTCGGGCTCGACAACCTCGACGAGTCGCAGGCGAGCGCGCAGAAGGGCCACGACGGCAAGGTGGACGGCACCGGCTACGCCTCGGGGGCGCGAGCCTACGTGGATTTCGCCAACGGCATCGTGTGGTTCCCGGACCCGCGGCCGTTCGCGCCGCGGGTCGGCGGCCATGACAATGGCACACCACGCTGGTTCGATCTCACCATGAACCTCAACCTCAATCGTCGGCTGCACCTCATCGGGGCCGCGGGCACCGACAGCTCGGGCAACCGCGCGATCTACGACAAGTACAGCGTCGACCGGAACCAGGACCCCCAGTACTACCTCTCGGCCGAGTACGCGGCGCAGCGCGGCGGTGGCGACATCACGCTCGGGCGCGGCAACCTGCTCGCGGGCTCGGAGGCGGTCACGGTCAACGGCGAGCGCTGGCAACGGGACCGCGACTACACGATCGACTACGACCTCGGCCGGCTCACGCTCAAGCGCAGCCTCGGACCCACCGACCAGCTCAGCGTCGACTACTCGTACGCGCCGATGTTCGCCCAGGCGGCCAAGACCCTGATCGGCTCGGCGTTCAGCCTCGAGGGCCGCGAGCGCAGCCTGGGCGGCGCGCTTCTCTACGAGAGCCGCGGCGCGCAGGACCTGCGTCCGCGACTGGGCGAGGAGCCCGCGCGCACGCTCATCACCGACCTCAACACGAACTTCCACTTCAAGCCCGACTTCCTCACACGGTTCGCCGACAGGCTGCCGGGTGTGCACACCTCGGCGCCCTCCGACCTGACCGTGCAGGCGGAGGCCGGCGCTTCGTTCCCGAACCCCAACACGCAGAACGTCGTGTACATCGACGATACCGAGGGCGTGCGTGACGCCGTCTCGCTCACGCTGAGCGCCTTGAGCTGGCGGCTCTCGAGCGCGCCGAGTCGCCGGCCGACTGGCGCCAATGGCCAGGTGCTCCAGCCTGCATCGGTGCTCGCCGACACGTCCATGGGCCTGCACAACGCCGAGCTGCACTGGTACATGCCGCCCAACTACGTCAAGGAGCGCGACCTCAAACCCAACCTCAACGACGCGCAGGGGGCGCAGAACCCGCACCAGGTGCTTGCGCTCTCGGTGCCCAGACTGCCGAAGACGTTCCAGGCGGGCGACTCGCTGTGGGCCGGGCTCACCTACCAGCTCGATCAACAGGGACTCGACCTGTCGCGCTCGCAGTTCATCGAGGTGTGGCTGGACGATTTCAACGACGACCACGATCCAGCCCGGCCGCGCGACGGGCTCGTGCGCGGAGGGCATGTCCGGCTGCACGTCGACCTCGGCACGGTGAGCGAGGACCAGATGCGCGCGCCGAACCGGCTGCCGGACGGCGTCCTGCAGAGCGAGGACAAGCCGCCGCGGGATCACCAGCTCACCGTGACGGAGGGCAACGACGAGGACACCGGCTACGACGGCCTGCTGGACGCCGAGGAACGCGCGCGCTACCAGTCCGGGGCGGGCACGCTCGCCGACCTCGTCACCGCCTCGCCGGACGACCCCGAGGGTGACGACTACGGCGACCCGGACAACAGCTACCACGACATCGACCCGCGCAAGTTCGTCCGCACGAACGGCACGGAGGGCAACAAGAAGATCTATCCGTACCCCGACACCGAGGATCTCAACCTCAACGAGAACCTCGACAGGACCGAGAACTACTACGAGTACACGATCGACCTCAGCGACGGGCAGACGCCATACCTCGAGACCGACCTGCAGGCGCTCCATCTCGCGAACGCCGCCGACAACGGCTGGCGGCGCTACCGCATCCCGATCACGGACAGCCTGCGCGTGCAGTTCGGCACGCCCGACCTGACGCAGGCGCGCCACGTCCGGGTGTGGATCGACGGCCTCAAGGGCGCCGAGCCCTATACGGCGAGCGAGGTCCATCCGCTGCTGATGATCGGCGGGTTCGACATCGTGGGCAGTCGCTGGGTCCAGACGCAGCTGACCCCGCGCCAGCGCGACACGCTGGCCACGACGATGACGCTGAACTCGATCAACTCGGTGGACAATGCCGACGTCTACATCCCGCCGTTCGATCCCGGCACGGCGCTCACCGGCAGCCAGACGGCCACGCGGCGCGAGCAGTCGCTGAGCCTGGAGTTCACCAACCTCGCCGCGGGCAACACGCTCGAGGCCTACCGCACGTTCTCCATCGACGAGGACTACTCGCGGTACGGCACGCTGACCTGGTACGCCTCGGCGTTCGACGTCGCCGGCTACGACGCTGCGGTGGACTCGCTCAGCTACTTCGTGCGTTTCGCGTCCGACGAACAGGGCACCAACTACTACGAGGTCAAGCACCGCCTGCCCGCGTCGTCGGCCCCGCTCGCCATCCACTGGGAGGAGGTCAAGGCGACGCTGGCGGAGATCTCGAACTTCAAGCTCTCGGCGGGTTTTCCGAAATCGGATCCGATCCTCTTTCGCACGGCGTACGGCAATGCCGGCGACTCGCTGATCATTCACGGCCGGCCATCGTTCACCCGGCTGCGGCGGATCTCGATCGGGCTCATCAACGGGCACTCGGGCGGGGACTCGCTCGGGCGGCGGTTCCCGCGCGGTCAGCTCTGGTTCGACGAGCTGCGCGCCACGGACGTCAAGAAGGACGTCGGTATCGCCGACCGGCTCCTGGTCGGCGGGCACGTCGCGAACCTCGCCAGCTTCAATGTCTCGTGGAACTCGCGCGACGCCGACTTCCTCAGTGTCGGCGATACGCGCGGCTCGGGCAGCCGCACCACGAATCTGGCCGCGACCTCGTCGGTGGACACGCATAGGTTCTTCGAGGGCACCGGCATCCAGTTGCCCGTGAACATGGTCTACAACCAGAACGTGCAGAAGCCGCGGTTCACCGCAGGCGACGACGTCGTGCGCACCGGCGCGCAGCAGGACGCGAGCCAGACCCGTTCGACGTCGCGCTCGGTTTCGACCTCGTATTCGAGGTTGTGGAGCGAGCGCTCCAATCCGTTCCTGCGCTACACCGTCGGCGGCGTCACGGCGAACGCCAGCCGGACCGTGACCAACGACATCAACCCGACCGGAGTCAACTCGGGCGTCTCCAGCAACGCCGCCGTCAACTGGATGGTCACGCCGCGCGCGCTGCTGCCGCTGGCGCTGCCGTTCACCAAGGCCAGGCTCTTCCCGTTGCCCGAGCGCGTCAGCGCCAACTTCGTTTCGGCGCAGACGCACAACACGTCCTACAGCCGCTCGATCGACGACCCGACGCAGTTGCAGCTCAGCAACGACGTCGCGGGTCGCGTCGCGGGCCTCGACCTGAGCGCCGACACGCGCCCGCTCGACTTCATCAGCCACCACATCGACGCGCACCGCTCGCTTTCGCTTTCGAACGTCCATGCGCAGCGACTCGCGGGTCTCAACATCGGCCGTACGACGTCGTGGCGCCAGACCCTGGGAACGCGGTACACGCTGCAGGCGACGCCGTGGCTCAAGCCTTCGTTCTCGTGGGGTTCGGGTTTTTCGTCCAACGCCGACCTGCAGTCCCCTGATCTCACCGCGCATGGCGTGGGAAATACGCAGACGGTGCAGGTGAACTGGGAAATTCCCATGGATCAGTTCACCCGCTCGGCAGGCATGGCGCCCACTTCGGTCGGGGGGGGCGATGATCGCGCCGGCAGGGCGGACAAGTCCCGTTCCACCAGGGCGCACGACACCCATGCCGGCCAGGCGGACATCGGCGGCGCCGGCCCCGCGGACAGCAGCCACACCTTCGGGCCGGCCTTTGGCCGCGCCGGCCCCGCGGACAGCAGCCACACCTTCGGGCCGGTCCTCGGCCGCGCCGGCGCCGCGGACAGCAGCCATGCCCTCGGGCCGGTCCTCGGTCGCGCCGGCGCCGCGGACAGCAGCCATGCCCTCGGGCCGGTCCTCGGCCGCGCCGGC
>CAIXRL010000716.1 GCA_903921835.1 Candidatus Eiseniibacteriota bacterium
ACCGTAAGCAGTGCACGGACGGGCCCCTGACGGCCCCTGCGGCGCCCAGTAGGTTGGCCTCCCTTGGTTCGACGGGAGGTCAGCGACATGAGGCGAGGACGGGAGGGACGGCAGTCGTCCCAGGCAGGCGGCGGCGGAAGGACGCGGGGCGGCGGAGCTGGGCCATCGGCGCTGGCCCAGCTCGGGAAGCGGTTCGCGCGGTTCCGGCGAGAGCATCGGCGAGGGAGCCGGTACCCCGACGAGCTGAGAGAGGCCGCGCTGAGGCTGTTGCGCGAGGTCGGTCCCGAGGCGGTGTACCGGACCTGCGGCGTTCCCTTTCGCCAGGTCATGGCATGGAAGGCCGCGGGGCGCCCTGCGCCAGCGAAGGCGCTGGAGACCGAGCCGGCCAAGGTGCGGGTCTTCTCGGTCGTGGATGATCGGTCGGCCCTTGGCTTCGATCGGCAGGCCGCGGGGCCTGAGCTGGAGCTGCAGATCGGACCTTGGACGGTGAGCGTGCGGCTGGAGAGTCGGCAGCGGGTGCGACGAGGCCGAGCATGCTCCCCGTGACCGTGCGCCGGGTCTTCCTGGCCGAGTACCGTGTCGACTTCCGCAAGCAGTTCAACGGCCTCTTGGCCGAGGCCTACCGCATCGGCGCAGACCCGTACGACGGCGACTGCGTCGTCTTCATCAAGAAGGACCACACGCAGATCCGCGCCCTGGTCGGCGATGGCTACGGGCTGTACCTCGTCAGCCGGCGATTCGAGGGAGGCCGGCTGCGCGCGGTACTTGAGTTCTCCGCGGAGCCGAGCGCGGGAGCGATCTCGACGGGCGAGCTGTCGCTGCTGCTCGAAGGCTCGAGCTTCACCGTGCACCAGCGGGCCAAGGCGTGGCGGCCGGCAGAGGCAGCAGCGCAAATGAGGTGACAATCTCTTCGCGCTGTGCCACCTTCCCGCCGTGGACGACGCACCGCTCTTCAGCTTCCGGCAGACGGCGCTCGGCGCGAGCGAGTGCTCGTGGCTGCAGGGCCAGATCGACGGGGGCTCGCAGTTCTCGGACGTGGCGGCGGCGGCCTGCCATCGGTTCGGCTGGGTGCGGCCGAGCGGCGAGATCCCTCTGGCCGCATGCTCGGTGATGCTCCGAAAGCTCGAGCGGCGCGGGATGCTGCGGCTTCAAGCGGCTCCCCAGCGTCACCAAGAGAAGACCGAGCAGGTGCGCCTGCTCGACGCGCTGGGTCCGGTTGCTGGCATGGTCGAGTGCCAGCCCGAGGGGCCGTTCACGCTGCGCCCCATCGCCCCCGAGGAGCGCGACGGGTTCCGGCTGCACCTGCAGCGGTACCACTACCTGGGCTTCAAGCGGTCGGTGGGCGAGTCGATGGGGTACGCGGCGTTCGTCGGGCAGGAGCTCGTCGCCCTGCTCGACTGGGGTGCCGCGTTCCTGCACTGCGGTCCGCGCGACAGTCACGTCGGCTGGGACGAGGCGACCCGCGTGAGGAATCTCCACCTGGTGGTGGGGAACAGGAGATTTCTCGTGCTGCCCTGGATCCGAATTCCGCACCTGGCGTCGCGGATCCTCGCCGCCAACCTGCGCCGGCTCAGCCGCGACTGGCAGGCGCGGTACGGTCACCCGGTGTTGCTGGCCGAGACCTTCGTCGACCTCTCGCGGTTCAAGGGCACCTGTTACCGCGCGGCCAACTGGGTCTACCTCGGGCAGACGCTCGGCCATACCCGCACCTGCCGGGACGGCTCCCGGCCGCGAGCCTGCCCGAAGGCGGTCTACGTCTATCCGCTCGCTCGCGACACGCAGCGGCGGTTGCGCTCGCCAGGGGGTGGCGACCGATGAGCGGCAGAGCCACCGTGGAGCTGAGCGCCGAGGAGCGCCGTGAGATCGCGGGCTGGATCGAGGCGAACCGCGAGAGCCTGCCGGCTCCGGTCCGAGCCTTCCTCGAGATCCACGAGAGGTACCTCGCCGCCGGCGAAGGGGACCCGCAGCGCCGCGCCCTGGATGCGGCGGTGCGCGAGCTGCGCCGCGCGCTGCACCTGACGCGCTCGAGCGAGAAGCGCCGGTCGAGCGGCTCGCCGCTGGCCGGGCTCCCTGCCCCGGCGAGGAGCGAGAGCGAGGAGCTCGAGGCCCAGATCTCCCGAGGCCAGCAGCTTGCCGGCTGGCACCTCGGCCTGGGAAGAAGACACACCGCGCAAGCGAAGAAGCTCAGGAAGAGGCTGGCCAGGATGACCAAGCAGAAGGCGAACGACGACGCGGTGCAGGAGTCCGACGAGATCCCGCCGCTCGGGCCCGACGAGCGCACCGACGCGGAGCGCGCGGAGGACAAGGCCGCCGCCGAGCGGTTCACCGATCGCCTGCAGGAAGGGCGAGGCGCGGACCCGGCGATGAAGTCGGTGAGCGAGACGCTCATGCCCGGCTGCGCGGTGCTCGTCCACGAAGAGCGAGAGAGCCTGCCCGCCGTGGTGCCGGAGGACCTCGCCGACGCCGAGGTGGTCAAGACGCACCACGAGGAGCGGGTGCGCTACGACTTCTCGGTCACGCTGACGCGCATCGCGCTCGACGTCGAGAAGAAGGTCGTCGTGGACAAGGACGGCGAGCGCCACGTGATCGCGGCGTCCACCCTCGAGTACGGCCCTCCTCGCTACTCGGTGACGTGGGATGCGCTGGCGACCCTGGCCGTGCTCACCGCGCAGTTCGCCCTGCCGTTCAACCGGCTGGGCACCCTGCTCTCGACTCCCC
This sequence comes from Candidatus Eiseniibacteriota bacterium, assembly GCA_903921835.1. Classification (GTDB taxonomy): domain Bacteria; phylum Eisenbacteria; class RBG-16-71-46; order RBG-16-71-46; family RBG-16-71-46; genus CAIXRL01. Next base: position 2,719 of record CAIXRL010000716.1, read on the forward strand.
AGAAGCGCTTCACGGCCAGTGCGCTCGGCAGGATGCTGCACTACGTGGCGCAGCGCTTCCTGCCGATCTACCTTGAGCTCGGGACGCAGCTCTCCGGCAGCGACTACCTGGCCGGCGACGACACCTCGTGCCGGGTGCTCGAGGTCTCGTCCTGGTTCGAGGAGGCGAGAAGCGACCCGGCCGCCGCGAAGAGCGAGAAGCCGCCGTGGAGCGGCTACGCGACGCCGAGCGCCGCCGAGCAGAGCCTGCGGCGATGCGAAGAGCTGCGCCAGGCGCGAGTCCGCCAGCGGGAGGACGGCGACCGCAGTGCCGTGCGCACGAGCGAGGAGACGCCCTCGCTCGGGGTGCTCATCGGCAAGAGATTCCCCTTCGAGTTCCCGCGCCGCAACGGTGACGGGCCGAAGGAGGCGCTGCACACCACGGTCGTCACCGGGCGCAGCGTGGCGGCCGACCCGACGAGCCTCGTCGTCTTCTATCGCAGCCACCTGGGCAGCTGCGGCAACCTGTTCGAGTCGCTCCTGAAGGGCCGCGACCCGAAGCGCAAGGACGTGGTCCTGCAAGGCGACATGAGCTCGAGCAACCTCGTCACCTCCGAAGAGTTGCTCGAGCGCTTCAATCTCCGCTTCATTGGATGCTGTGCCCATGCAAGGCGGCCGTTCGCGCTCTACGAGGACGAGGACCCGGTGATGTGCGGCGCCGTGCTGCACCAGTTCACCGGCCTGGCCATCCACGAGCAGCAGCTCGACGTCTTCGGCCGCAACGAAAAGAACGTCCTCGCCGTGCGGGGGGCCGAGAGCCGCGAGCTGTGGAACGCAATCCGCGAGTATGCGAACGACATGACCGAGCGGTGGTCGAAGGCCACCAACCTCGGGGCCGGCGCGCGCTACATCATCAACCACTTCCACGAGCTGACGGCGTACCTCGACGACCCGCGCCTGGAGCCTTCCAACTCCCAGCGAGAGCGGATGCTCCGCACCGAGAAGCTCATCGAGGGCAGCTCGATGTTCCGCAAGAGCCTCGAAGGCCGCTTCGTCCTCGACGTGGTGCGCACCATCCTGCAGACGGCGGTCGCGGCCCGAGCGCCGGCGCACGAGTACCTCGTCTCGGTGCTGCGAACGAGCAAGGACGAGATCGCCCAGCACCCCGACCGCTTCACGCCGCGCGCATGGGCAGTCGCGAACGTCAATGCGCCGGCGACCGCCCCGCCGGCGAGGTGACCGTCCGGCGCTCCTTCGCCGCCGCTGCGACGGACGCTGCGCCACCCGCCCGGGTTGCCCCCGGCGAGCCCCCCCCGGTCGTCTCACTCGAAACTGCGCAGCTGATCGGCGCGCGCGCGCCCGGGCGCCGGCGCGCGGCCTGGCCCCGCGAGCCGGGGGCCCGTCGGCGCACTGGTTACGAAGATATCTTGCTGCTATCTTGCGGGTTGCGGGAAATGCGCGAGGCAATGGTGGGCCAGACATCGTCTACGCCGTCGCGCCGCTGGCTGATCCGGGGAGCGGTCCTCTTGCTTCTCGTGCCGCTCGCGGGTGCGACCTACCAGGCTGTCGCGAGTGCCGTAGACCGTGC